>DATEUF010000056.1:0-76200 GCA_035283325.1 Pyrinomonadaceae bacterium
GATGTTGATGGCCTTGAGCATAGCTCGCATCAGGTTGGCTTTGTCTTTGCAATCACCATATAGCTTAGCTAGCACCTGTGCGGGAGGATGGGGTCTATAACCGTTTCCTTTTCCCACTCCGATATCGATCGAAATGTATTGGAGGTTTTGAACAAAGCGCGCAATTGCTCTGATCTGTTCCAGTTCGCCCGTTGTATCGGTGGTTAAGGCGCGCGCCTTGGCTGTTACAGTCTCCTCAGGATTTGCCACTGCATCATGCAATGCGCTGGCCCAACGCGAAACCTGCTGCCAACTTTCAAAAGAGGCTCCGGTTGCTGCCGAAGGACCACTATCCGCCGGGAAGTAACTGACGGCCACAAAGGGGGCCAGGCTACTCGTGGGCGGACTAGCCGGCTCAGGCTTGATTGGCGGCAGCTCAGATAATTCCCAAGTGTAGGTGGATCCCGTTACCCGGGGCTCAATCTTGAAATGATTGAAAGTCACGCTTGAAGCACGCCAGCCGTTGGGCAATGCGAGACTGTATCGCGAGATCAGTACCGGCAGACGGCGCTGAAAACGCCAAATATCCTGGCCAAACAACGGGCGTTCTTCGGATGTTGATTCATAGCCAAAGACAGTTCCGGCATCAGCGTCATCAGACGCATCGATAAGCCTGACACGATATTCGTCATAAACATCGTTTGGATCAGAGATGTGATCCACCGTCTGGTCGTTCCCGTATTTCTTTACGAAACCGTTCGACCGAATCAGCCACGCGCGCATCTCCTTTACCTTTCCGGCTTTGGTCAGATATAGCTCGGAAGCTTCCGCATACACACGTCCCTCGCGGGTGAGAATCCGGATAGCAAATGCGGTGGAAGTAGTGATCTTCCCATCATCTGAGACAGTAACCGTCTGCTCATCGCGCAGAACAACGGCCGGCACGTCCTTGTCGTACGTGGGTACGGGTGCGCCCGCCGCCTTCGTGAGCCAGGCAGGCACATCATCACCTGCGGCGGATACTGTGGCTGCAGTGAGTAATAAGCAAACGAAGAGGGCGAGGATCTTTGTAATCATTTTTGTGTCTCCTACCCGCGAGGACATGTCGGGTTTCTTAAGACCTACTGGGAAGCTGCGACACTTGATTGCCGCAAGGTAATTGTATGGCCATCCTGTTTGTTCAACACATCGAAAAATTGCTTTAGCTGACTGTAGCCGGAAACCGGAAAAAGAATGTTCCCTCCACCACCAAAATAGAACTCGCGCTTGTAATTGAGAGTGCGACCGTCCTTGGTCACTCTGAGAGTTGGTTTGTAAGCGCTGATTGGCGGGGCGGCGAAAGGGGCGGGTGCTTCGGCGTTGTCTAAGGCAAAACCTTCCGGCAGGTCGATTGTTACTTCATCTTCCTCCGACCATGGATAGTGGAAATATACCGCATGCTTGCGTTCGCTTGTCGGGAAGAGAGGGGCCACCCCACGCTGGAAAAACGCCGGTTGGAGAAACAGTCGTTTTCCCGTGCGCTGGGCATATCCGGCCACTCGGACGTGGTAGTTATAGACGAAGGGATTGCGCCCATCGTTGACATTTTCAATCTTGATCTCGCTCAGCTCTGCAGTACTCATGCGCGACTTCACGCTATCGCGAAGTGTCTCTTCGCGCTGCGCTGGAGAATCGTCGTCATCCCACTCTTTTCTTTCCACTGCCAGGTGTCCGTAATACTCAATTCGCACGTCTCCCTCGATTGTGCCGTCTTCCAGAAGTCGGAGCTTTGCTATGCGTTTTTCCTTGGATTTCTCCGGCGGAGAGATAGGAGTTCTAAGCCAAATCGGTTCCTTGGGATCTGAGAGTAAGGCGTCCTGGGATTCTTCCTGCCACCGTAACATTCCCAGCGGAACATACGTGCTCGCTGGGTCGTAAAACCGCCATTCGTCCCCTACGCGCACCGCGATGTCGTAGGCGTGAATGAAATAGTCATCAGCGAACCCTCGATCAAAAAAGACATCGCTACGGTCGGCCAGATTTACGATCCGGGCCTCAAAACCTGCAGCCTGAGCTAGCGCTGCAAACAACATGTCGATGTCAGTGCCTGTGCCCATCCCCCGCTTCAGCGTGTCTGCCGGACTCTTATTCTCCTTCAGTTTTGCCCGCTCCTCAGTTGTCATACCGGAGGCGTCGTCATTAACGTTCTTGATCTTGGAGCGACAAAACTCAAACAGCCTTTCGAGCTTCTCCTCCGGTCCGGTCGAATCGCCAATGGCAGCGGCGGCGGCCTCTTTTACTTCTGCGCCTACCTTCATGCGTGACTTATTCTCTTCATATTGCCGCTTGCCGTAGTCTTTCCAAAAGCTATCTCCGGTCAGCTTCCTGTCTTCCGAGTAATAAACCAGCATCCATGGCCGCACTGAATTTTCAGGTGGCATCCGCGCCTCCTCACGAAACGCGGGCACGTCCCGCATTGTTTTGCTATAGAAGCCGTCCTTCTCTTTCACGAATGGCGTGGCCTCAGTATGAAAAGTCTGCACACGCATCCCGAATGGAAATCCCGGCAAAGAAAGCGGTTTGATATAGTATTTGACAATCTGGACTGGCACATCGCGTTGGAGCTGAAGCCGGATGTAGAAGGAAAGCTGATCATTGCGGACCTCACGCCAACGATATTCAATTATTGCGCCTGGCTCCACACCACGCAGGGCAAATGATTTCGCTTTTATCTTCAGTCCGCTTTCCTTGACGATGGTGCGCTCGAGAATGTCTTCCTTCTTAATTTCGATAATGGTGCCGTCGGTCTTGATGGTGCGGGCCGCAATGTCTTTAATGCTCCAGTTGTTCAAGTAAGGAATATCAATTTTGCTTTGCGATTCACGACCACGCTCAGTGTAGACCTTGATGCGGATGTAATTGCGGAGGACTGTGCGAGGAGTTTCTCCTCCCACTTCGTCCAAGACTCTGACTTGCCAGAACAAAGCCTCGGCATCGGCATCTTTCTCCACGACCGGCGTTTTTTGGGCCAGCTCGGCAGGGTCGATGGGCAACCAGTCGTCGCCCGGAAAAGCCATCGCCCGCGGGTATGCGCCAAGGCACACCAGACCGACACAAACGACGAGAACAAAAGGGTTAATTCTCATGATCAGTCTCCCTGCGAAAGATCGGAAACGTGGAGTTGAGACTTGGGTGAAGCGACGTAGCAGTCGCGGCATTCGAGGTTTCTGCACCCGGATTGTAGACTACTTGCAAATTCTACTGCAAGAGAATTTGTAGGCGTGCTAGAACAGGCAAGCTGAGGAAGTTGTAGCAACCATAATCGTCTTATAATCAATCGTTTGCCGAATTGGTGGTTTGCCCTCCAACGAATGAGGAAGAGGAGCAAGTCGCTAGTCGCGGGACCAAAATCCGCCGCTCGCGGCTACGACAAGGCGCTGTGCTATAATCCAGTTCTAACTCGCTGCAAAACGGACCCGCTTTCGATTCTGGAGAAAAAACAATGGCTACTCAACTGAAACGAGCTGGCACGCCTTTCAGCCGCATTGAAGAGCTTCTCGGCGAAAACGCCCGGACGTTGCTCGACCACCAGTCTCAAACAATCCCTAAAGACCAGCTGGCCTTGCCTGGGCCTGACTTCATTGACCGCGTCTGGACCTACTCCGATCGTCCGGCCTCCGTCTTACGTTCGCTTCAATCACTCTTCGATAATGGGCGGCTGGCGGGTACCGGTTATTTGTCTATCTTGCCCGTAGACCAGGGTATCGAGCACTCGGCCGGCGCGTCATTCGCTCCGAACCCGCAATACTTTGATCCTGAGAACATTGTCCGGTTGGCCATTGAGGGTGGTTGCAATGCCGTCGCCTCAACGTTTGGAGTTTTGGGTGTGGTAGCCCGTAAATATGCGCACAAGATACCGTTTATCGTAAAGATCAATCACAACGAATTGCTGACCTTGCCCAATAGATTTGATCAGGTAATGTTTGGCACAGTCAAAGAGGCGCACAATCTCGGCGCGGTAGCCGTTGGCGCAACAATCTATTTTGGCTCTGAAGAATCGACCCGTCAGATAACCGAGATAAGTCAATCGTTTGCTTATGCACACGAACTCGGCATGGGTTGCATACTCTGGTGCTACTTGCGAAACCCGAGTTTTAAAACAGCCGAAGGCGACATGCACGCAGCGGCGGATCTTACCAGTCAGGCCAATCACCTCGGCGTGACCATTCAGGCCGACATCATTAAGCAGAAGTTGCCCGAACGAAATGCCGGCTATACCTCCGTTGAGAAAGCAATGGGCAAGTCGTATGGAAAAACCAACAAACTGGTTTACGAGAAACTGACCACAGAGAACCCAGTCGATCTGGTCCGGTATCAAGTCGCTAATTGCTATATGGGCCGTTGCGGCTTGATCAATTCGGGCGGCGAATCGAAGGGTACAAGCGACCTGGCAGAGGCCGTTCGCACAGCGGTTATCAATAAGCGCGGCGGCGGCATGGGCTTGATTTCCGGTCGCAAGGCTTTTCAACGCCCCATGAGCGAAGGGGTGGAATTATTAAATGCCATCCAGGATGTATATCTCACGCCGGAGATTACCGTCGCTTAAGGGTCAAAAGTTTTCATAACCGATTAGGCTATTGGTCAGAATTTACGCTTAGAGAGCTTCAATTCCTCCCCGGAAGTGCTCTCTTAATACTCCTGTCCCTAACAGGTAAGGCTTGCACCCCGAACAAGCTCAAATATCGGATAGCTCATTGCTCAAGGCTGTCGCCGCCGGCGATGAAGCGGCCCTGGCTTTGCTGTATGACCGCTATCGCCTAATCCTGTTCGGACTACTCACTCGTATATTGAATAGCCGCGCCGAAGCGGAAGATGTCTTGCAGGAGCTCTTTTTGCAGGTTTGGCGGCGCGCTTGCGATTTCGACGACCGCCGTGGGCGGCCTTTTACCTGGCTGGTTACGCTCGCGCGTAGTCGAGCCATTGATCGCTTGAGGCTGCTTGCGTCGCGAGACCGGTTGGTCGTATCAGCGGCGCAAGACATTCGCGAGACGACCTCAGATGCCGTCACTGATACTCTTCATGCCGAGCAAATGGAGATAGTAAACCGAGCGCTGGCTAAGCTGACGGAGGAGCAACGAGAGGTCCTGCTTTTGGCATATCTCGATGGAATGACCCAGTCAGAGATCGCCGCAAAGCTGAATGCACCCTTGGGAACAGTAAAGACGCGCATGCGTTCCGGAATGATCAAGCTGCGAGAACTACTTGGCGAGAGTCTGAAGTTTAGGTCGTCGCACAGCGGATAGGAATTTTGCATGAATTCAACGGCTCACAGCGAATATAGAGAGATGCTCGCGTCATATGCGCTGACTGCACTTGACGCTCGGGAGCTCCGGGCGGTGGCGGCCCACCTCGAAAGCTGTACCGATTGCCGTGCAGAGTTGGTGCAGTGGCAAGAAACGGCGGGCCTGCTGGCCTTCGCCGCTCAACCGGTTGAACCGTCGCCGGAGGTTCGTTCGCACATTCTGCAAGAGGTCAATAGAGCCGGCGCCAAGGAGAGGCGGATGGACCAGGCTGGACCAAAAGTCACTGCCATGCGGCCCGCTCGGAAAACGGTTTTGCAGGCTTGGCCATCCTGGCAAGCATTGGCGGCCTCGCTGGCTTTTCTGGCGCTATGCCTGACGCTCCTTATCCAGTGGCGCGAAAATAGCCGTAACCGGCAGGAGTTAGCTCGACTCTCGAACCAGATTCAGCATACGAATCGGCAAATCAGTTACGATCGCGAACTTATAGCCATTCTTTCCCTCCCTGGGTCTCGGCGCGCCCAACTGTCTGGCACTGACGTTGCTCCCGGCGCGCGCGCGACAATTGCTTACGACCCGACTGGCCGAGCCATTCTGCTGGCCACTGGCTTGCCTCCCGCTGCTACAGGGAAGGCCTATCAATTATGGTTCATTGTGGGTAAACAACCTCTACCAGGAAAGCTCTTTAAGCCACTGGCTTCCGGAGAGGCATTTCTCAACGATCAGGTGCCTGCTGCTGCATTTGACGCCGCAGTTTTCGCCGTCACGTTGGAGCCGGAGAGCGGAGTCAGAGTGCCCACGGGAGAGCTTTATCTAAGCAGTGCAGGTTAGGATATGAATGTTTCGAATTCTGCTCGCCACAAATCCAGATCCCGCTCGGTGAACGTAAATTTCACTTGTCAGAAAAGATTTCTCATCTTCCGAAACAGGAGAATGATTAATGCGAAATGCTAACCGAATTGCCCGCGCAGTTACTTCATCTGTAGTTCTTTCACTGCTCATGAGCACTTGCGTGATGGCCCAGGGCATGGCTAAGGAAAAATCTCTTTACGAACGAGTCGGGGGCTATGACGCTCTAGCTAAGGTAGTTGATGAGTTCATTGTCAGGCTGGTGGGTGATCAGCGCTTTAATAAATTCTTTGTTGGTCACAGCGCAGATTCCCAAAAGCGAATTCGCCAGCACATCCTGGACCAATTCTGCGCCGCCACTGGTGGTCCATGCATTTATACCGGCCGAGACATGAAAACCACACACCAGGGCCTTGCTATTACGGAGGCCGACTGGGAGGCGGCAGCGAAACACCTCGTCGGCTCGCTCGATAAATTCAAAGTGCCGCAAAAAGAGAAAGATGAGATTATGGCATTTGTAACGAGCCTGAAAAAGGACATAGTCGAGAAATAGAGCAGGCTACTGAGTAAGGGCGAAGTGGGGTTCGCCGGGTTTTTGCGGACTGGCATGCCGCGGCAGCCCGCGTGAAACTCGGTTTCCCCTGAACTATTGCGAAGAAAGTTGGTACACTAGCTGTGCCAGTAAGTTCAGCTATGAAGACAAGAGATTAAACGTGTCGAAGACAGACAAACCAAGGCCACCGCTTGAGAATGTGATTTCCGATCAAACGGGCCAATTTGATATGCGTTTCGTACTTTGGCGCCATTTCTGCGGGCAATACAATATCCCTGTTGAGACCCTTCCCAGCCAATTGAATGAGGAGCAAAAAGAGAGGTGGGAAGAGTTAAAAGCTCAAAGGCTGCGCGGGCCAAATAAAGAATAGCTGTCGCCGGCAAAAACCACCTTCTCACGCTTAGCCAGTTGTCTTAGTACTCCGTTCAAAATCTGCCGCTGCCGAGTTGGTATTCACCGGTCAGAAATGGGTTGGTCAAACGCTCCTGACCAATCGTGGTGACTGGCCCATGGCCGGAATAAACCTCCACATCATCCCCAAGTGGCAGCAACCTGTTCATTATTGAATCCAGTAGCGCAGTAGTTGAGCCTCCAGGCAGATCCGTTCTGCCTACCGAGCCGGCAAACAAGACGTCTCCAACAAACACTCTCTTTTCCGCCGGGGCAAACATTACTATGTGGCCCGGTGTGTGTCCCGGGCAGTGGATGATCCTGAAATCGAGCAGTCCAACCTTGTAAATTTGCTGATCTGTCCAATACTCATCAATGCGTGGGGGTGGTTCGTAAGCGAACCCTAATTGTGCCCATTGAGAGCGTGGAATGCCAATCCAGGCCGGCTGCTCCGGAAGCTGAAGATAAAGAGGCTCGTCTGCTTTATGAAGAATTATTTTCGCATGCGGACGCAATTTCTTCAAAGCGGCTACACCTCCTACGTGATCCATGTGCGCATGAGTTAACGTAATAGCCTGCAACTCAAAGTCGTGCTTTTCGATGGCGTCCACAATCCGCTCCGAGTCGTCACCAGGATCGATGCAGACGGCCAGACGAGTGCTCTCACAACCCACTACCCGCGTGTGCTGCTGAAAGGCCGTAACGGTTATTTCTTCGATGATCACTAATTAAGCAAGAAATGTGATGACTCACACATGACTACTGAACCTTTATCGGCAACTGCCGACTGACAAAAATCATCGAAAGAGTATAATTCCCTGGAGAGGATTCTACGAGGTTTCAACAAGAAGAATGCCAGTTACTACGAAATCGGCGCCACTCGCGGCAGTGCTTGATGCATTGACGGTGGAAGGCGCGGCGGAGTTAGCCGAACGCCTGTCGGGAAATGCGTTGAAATGTTATGCCTGCGGTCATCGCTGCCTCATTAAAGATGGCAAACGCGGCATTTGTAAGGTGCGTTTCAATGCTGGAGGTCACCTGCGCGTACCTGCTAACTACGTTGCGGCACTCGCTTCTGACCCGACAGAAAAGAAGCCTTTCTTTCACGTGTTGCCGGGTTCTGACACTTTGACGTTTGGCATGTTGGGTTGCGATTTGCATTGTGCCTATTGTCAAAACTGGTTGACGTCCCAGGCGCTTCGTGACGATGCCGCTGGCACAAGACCCCAACTGGTCTCATCTGACCGGGTGGTGGCCATGGCCAAGGCCTATGGTGCTTCTATGGTGGGAAGTAGCTACAACGAACCCCTGATTACTGCCGAATGGGCCGTGGAAGTCTTCCAAAAAGCGCGGCGGGAAGACTTAAGGACAGCGTTCATCTCCAATGGCAATGCCACCCCTCAGGTGCTTGACTACCTCCGACCATGGACCGATTGCTATAAGATCGATTTGAAAACGATGAGCGATAAGAATTATCGCCAATTGGGTGGCGTCGTCGATAACATTCTCGAAACGGTCAAGATGGTCCATGACCGCGGTTTCTGGGAAGAGATCGTTACGCTCATAATCCCCGGTTTCAATGATTCGGAAGATGAGTTGAGGCGCGCCGCTGA
This sequence comes from Pyrinomonadaceae bacterium, assembly GCA_035283325.1. Lineage (GTDB taxonomy): Bacteria > Acidobacteriota > Blastocatellia > Pyrinomonadales > Pyrinomonadaceae > PSRF01. The sequence goes on from DATEUF010000056.1 coordinate 8,664, forward strand.
GTTTATTGTTTCAGTCTCGCCCGATATTCCCTGGCATGTTACTGCATTCCACCAGGACTATCACATGACTGACAACACAAATACCACGGCTGAGCAGTTGATCCGGGCTTGTGAAATAGGGCGGGAAGCAGGGTTGCGCTACATCTATGCGGGGAACTTACCTGGCAGAGTGGGTTCCTGGGAAAATACTTATTGCCCGTCGTGTGACACTTTGCTAGTCGAGCGGTACGGCTATCTAATCCGGCAGATGAATATCCGCGGCAATGGTCAGTGCCCCACCTGCGCCACGTTAATCCCCGGTATTTGGTCGTAACCGCCACGTGTGCGCGACGGCTACGACCTGACCAATCGTTTCAGCTTCGCCCGAACGTTCAGCTTTGCGGCAACTATCGGGCCGGTGACGCACTGGCTGCGGGTTTTGCCGTTGCTTTGGGTAACACAGTGCCCTGGTGGAACAGGGCAACCCATTTCCCATTTCGCTCCACCCAAATTGTCGAATGCCGTTCCGTCGAGGCATTCGGAGCGGGCATCTTAACGATGTACGTCACCAGCATGGCATCATCATTAAGTTTCACCGGCTTAAAATCTGACAGTGCGACTTTCGAGAAATCGAATTGGCTGACAAGCTTGATTGAACCAGCTTTGTCGTATACCCCGTCGGGTTCTACTTCTATCGATTCCGGCGCCAGCAGGGAAGCAAAGCCATCGAAATTCTTAGCTTTGAGCGCCGCCCAAATGGTTTGTTCATTGGCGACAGGATCCGAGCCAGTTGTCAGTGGGGACGGGGCGACACTGGGACTCGACTTTGCGGCATCCGCTTTCGGAGGTTGCGTCGCAGGCATAGCTTTGGCCTCAGTTTCCTGGTGGTAAATCAACAGCCACTTGCCGGCGCGATTTACCCATGCGGAACTTGCCCGAATGGGTGAAGGAGAAAATGGTTCTCCCTTGTAGCTTCCCTTAACTTTCGCTGTGTACGTGGTTACAAAGGCATCCTTGTCAATGGGTAGGAGCCGCCACTCAGAGAAGGTGGCATCTGTGATTACGAGATCCTTGCTCGCACTAATGATGCCTGTCTTGTCGAACAAGGTATCGAGACTTGCCTCCACGTAATCGCTGTCTAAGGCGTTTCCAAAGGCGTCATAATTCTTACTCTTGATGCTATCCCAAACAGCCCTCTCCTTTGATGATGCTTCTGCTTCAGTCATCATTGCTGCTGGTTTCGTTTCGGCCATCATGTTCGCATTGGACATCGGCGCGGTGTTGGTTACCTCGGTAGGCGCCGCGCACGCAGCCGCCGCCAAAGCAGACACAAGTACTGCAAATAGCTTCTTCATAATCAGACTCCTGGACCTTTTTTAGTTTGTAGCGCAGGCTTTCTATTCCAAAAGGCCCTCATTAGTCAAGCAGCCCGAGTTGATCCCGGGGTTGATCCGGAAGTCGTATTTTTCTAAAATTCTAACTAACGGCCGGGTAACAATCCCGAAACCAGCCAAGCTGCTCGAATCGTTGACATGAGCATCGGCTGGCGATATTGTCACGGCACAGGATCGCTCGAAAGCCTCCCTGGCAGTCAGCTGGATCACGGTCAACAATTTCGGTCTTCTCCAAACTTTCGGCTGGTGCCACCCGACCACAGTTCTTAGAAAGGAGAAAACCCCATATGCTCCGTAAGAAAATTCCCTCAGTTCCACAAGCAGGTATCGCGAACCTTCCGCTGGCCGCAATTTGCCTGTTCCTCACTGTTTCGAGTCTGGCCAACGCGCAAGGCGCACGGCGCAATGCAGCGTCTGCTTCCGCCGAAGAGGATGCTCCAGCTTTTCACGAAGTGCGCGGTATTCAATTGGGCATGGTGGCCGATGAGGTGCGTAAGAAGCTTGGAGATCCAAAAGATAAGAGTGACGAGCAGGACTTCTTTGTTATTAATGACTCGGAGACGGCCCAGGTGCTTTATGATAAATCGAGGAAGGTAATCACTATCTCCGTAGACTTTATGGGGATGTCTACTACCGCCCCCACGGCGAAACAAGTCTTTGGTTCTGATATTGAGGCCAAGCCCGATGGCTCAATCTACAAGATGGTGCGGTACCCGAAAGCAGGATACTGGCTTTCATATAATCGGACCGCAGGCACGTCTCCGCTAACCACGATCACTCTGCAAAAGATTGAGCAGTAAAACTCGCTCTTAACCCCTACAGACACCCATCTGCGGCGCCGTTGGTTTTGGTGTGCACGTTAGATAGACGATGCGGCCCGGTGAGCCTTATTCTTGTATGTGATGCCGTTACTTACGAGAGAGGATTCTATTGGTCCAATACCGATAGGCAGCCTTTCAGCTGAAATCAAGAAGAGAGCTCGTATCGCGGGGTTCGACCTTGTGGGCATTGCGCGTGCTGAGCCTCTGCCGGAGCAGCGGCGCCAATTAAACCAGTGGCTCGCTCGAGGCTATCACGGGGAGATGCACTGGCTCGCACGAGATCCTGATCGACGCAGCGACCCGCGCGAGATTTTTCCACCTGCCCGCTCTGTCGTAGTTGTTGCGCTGAACTATTACACTCCTGAACAGCACGCTGAACGAGTTGAAACCGGGAAGGTATCGCGCTACGCCTGGGGCGATGATTATCACCTCATTGTAACCAGTAAATTGCAGTCGCTTCTGTTGTGGATCAAACAACTCTTACCGGCGGCGGAAGGAAAGGTTTGTGTAGACACGCAGCCGATCATGGATAAGGCCTGGGCCGAGCGAGCAGGGCTGGGCTGGATAGGGAAACATACTAACCTTATTACCAAGGAATTTGGTTCCTGGGTATTTCTGGGCGAACTCTTATTAAACCTTGAACTTGAATATGACGGTGACACGGTGGAGGATCACTGTGGCACCTGCACATTATGCATTGAGGCCTGTCCGACTGAAGCGATATGCGAGCCGTATGTGTTGGATTCGAATAAATGCATCTCCTATGCGACGATCGAATTACGCACGCCTGAATTTCCCGCTGAGATCGCCCATAACCTCGATGGCTGGTTTTATGGGTGCGATATTTGTCAGGACGTTTGCCCATGGAATCGCTTTGCCCAAATCAGTAACGAAGTCGGGTTTGCGCCTCGGCCCGGGAATGTTGACGTTAACCTGGCCGAGATTCTAGAGCTAAGTCCTGAAACTTATGCCGAAAGGTTTCGCCACAGTGCGATGAAGCGAGCGAAGCTTTCGGGTCTGCAGCGAAACGCCCGTAGTTTGAGAGAGCAAAGAGCAAAGAGCAAAGGGCAAGGGGCAAAGGGCGAAGTGCTCTGATCATTTTCCATTTGACATTTACCAATTGCCATTGGCTATCTAGGCAGAGCAGCAAATCTAGGCACAGCAGCAAACCTTCTGGACGGCACATCTGTGCAGAGCAGCAAGTTGCCAATGCTAGTTGTCAATCGATGAAAAATGTCAAATGTCGAATGTCAAATGGAAAATGGAAAATGGAAAATGATCCGAGCACTTCGCCCTTTGCCCCTTGCCCTTTGCACTTTGCTCTTTGCTCTTTGCCCGCGGGCTGTTCTATCTTCACTTCGATCTGCTCCAAATTTCTCCGAGGCAAAAATTAATGAAACTGGCAATTTTCTTTCTAACCCTTTTTACGATCATCCATCTACCGTCTCCTTCCATATCCGCACAAGCGCCCAAGACGCCCGCCAATCTGCACCGCTTGGCTGAAGATTATTACAAGTGGCGCAATCAGAACTTTCCTGTCTTTTCGAGCGACAGCGGACTGCACACCTGGGATGATCGACTCACTGACTACTCTCTTTCTTCAGTGCTCGCTCGCCGCCTCGAGGTGAAAGAGGTGCTCGGCAAAGTGCGCGCAATGCAGACCGAGAGCTGGAGCAAAGAGGATCGAATCGATTGGTTGTTGTTTCGCTCACAGCTAGAGGGAATCGAGTTTTTCAATCGAGTGATGGATTTTGAAGCGACTGATCCGCAGACCTATGTCAACGAATGCAGTAACGGCATCTTTTCGCTCTTGAAAAAGGAATACGACACGCCGCGCAAGCGAGCGCTCGCCGCTACGTCCCGGTTGAAGCAGATGCCTTTTATGATCGAGCAAGCAAAGACCAATCTCAGCAAGCCAGTGCGTCTCTATGCGCAGCTCGCGATAGAGTCAGCGCGCTCCATCGATAGTCTTTTCCAGGACAGTCTCATGACCCTGGCCAAAGACCTCCCGCCCGCAGAGCAGACCGAACTGGTCAAGGCTCGCGATGCGGCGCTCATCTCGATTCACGGCTTTGCTGATTGGTTGGAAAAACGGCTTCCGGGAATGGTGGCCTTCAAGCCTATGGGGGAAGAAAACTACAACTATCTTTTGAAGAATGTCTATCTTCTGCCAATTGATGCGGATCAAGTTGAGATGTTGGGTCAGGTTGAGCTGGCACGTTACCGATCAATGGAATCCATGCTTCCCGACCCCTCGCTTGCAGACCCGAACCCTGCGCGTAGCAAGAACATTCCACCCGATCAGCAGACGTTCCTAAAGGCATATGAAAGCCGCGAGACCGAGATGATCGAATTTTTAAGAACCAATAAGCTCGTCACGCTGCCTGGGTATCTTGGCCCCTTTCAGATTCGCCAGCTTCCTGAGGCCTTTAAACCCACCAGCCCCGGGGGTTTCATGAATGCGCCAGGCCTTTATGATAAGGATCCAAGCGGCTTTTACTTCATTCCGACTTACAATCCAGCAAGTAAAAACTTTTACATTCGCGCAGCCATTGAAGACCCGCGGCCGATTCTGGGACATGAGGGAATCCCCGGCCACTTTCTTCAGATCTCAATTGCCAACCATCTGGCGGACGAGATCCGCCGGCAAAATGGCGATGGCATCTTTATTGAAGGCTGGGCTCTATACACGGAAGAGATGCTGATGCGGACCGGCCTCTATCCAACGAATTCGGCCGCGCAGGGCCAAATTCTGAGGCTTTCGCGCTATCGGGCGGCCCGTATTGGAGTGGACGTTAACTTGCACACCGGTCGCTGGACCTTCGATCAGGCGGTTAACTATTTTATGGAGGCTGGCGGCCTCGACCGTGAAGCTGCTACAGGAGAAGCTGCCGGTGCGGCTTCAAATCCCACCCAGAAGATCACTTACATTACGGGCAAGTGGCAGATCATGCGATTATTGGGTAAGTATAAGGATAAGCAAGGACCAAATTTCCGCCTGGGCCAGTTTCATGATGATCTGTTAAAAAACGGCAGTCTACCGTTGTCTGTCGTGGAGTGGATCCTGCTGGACGATCGTTCCGCGCTCGACCAGGCCCTCAGGTGACCCGGTCTGGCAGTTTCTTATTAAGAACGCCGAGGGAGTAGAATATCCTCTATATTGACATTTATGCAGTTTCGGGGGAGCCGCAGACGCGGCTGAGAGTCTGGAGCATTTCGTTCGCAATTGCCGAGGGGTCGATTAACAGATCCTAATCTTTAGTTTTGGTTAATCGGAAATCAAATCTAAAACAGGCATTCTATATCCAGAGACCCCTTGAACCTGATACGGTTAGCACCGTCGAAGGGAGCAAACAGCCATCACGACCGTTCCTACCTTTTTGATGGGGGGAGCGGTCTTTGAGTTTAGGCACTTCAAATTGATTTTGAATCCGGAGGTTTTTTGCCGTCATGAGTAGCCCGATCCAAACTCCAGAGTCTGACAGGACAACAGAAGAGAATCATTCGCCGGCTTCTCGACGTGTCTACGTAAGCGGCCGACGCGTGCGTGTTCCGTTCCGCGAAGTCATTCAGAATCCGACCCGCAGCTTTGAGGGAACGCTCGAACAAAATCCCCCGACTCGCGTTTACGATACGAGCGGCCCGTGGGGAGATCCCTCGTTGCAGTGTGAGGTGCGTAACGGTTTGCCTGCTCTGCGCCGCAATTGGATTCTTGACCGCGGAGATGTTGAGGAGTACCAGGGCCGCGCAGTCAGTCCCATTGACGACGGCTATCTCACCTTTGCGGCCGCAAATCAAGCGCGTACAAGAGCCACGGGGCGACTTGAGGATTTCCCTGCGTTGCGGCGCGCTCCCTTGCGCGCAAAGAGCGGTCAATGCGTGACTCAGATGCACTATGCGCGTCAGGGCGTCATTACACCCGAGATGGAATTTGTAGCTATTCGGGAAAACCTCGGCAGGCAGGAGCAAGAGACACCTGGTTCTCTCACAACGGATTCACATGTTTCTCGAGACTCTTTGTTTCATCAACACGCGGGTCAATCGTTTGGCGCCTCCATCCCGAAGTATGTGACTCCCGAATTCGTGCGTGACGAAGTCGCGCGTGGCCGCGCCATCATCCCCGCAAACATTAATCACGCCGAAAGCGAACCAATGATTATCGGTCGCAACTTTCTGGTGAAGATCAATGCCAACATTGGCAACTCCGCTGTTGCCTCCTCGATTGATGAAGAGGTGGAAAAAATGAGGTGGGCCATCAACTGGGGCTCCGACACAGTTATGGACCTTTCCACGGGTAAAAACATTCACGCCACTCGTGATTGGATCATCCGTAACTCGCCAGTGCCCATCGGCACCGTACCGATCTATCAGGCATTGGAGAAAGTTGGAGGTAAAGCTGATGAACTCAGTTGGCCGATCTTTAGGGATACGCTGATTGAGCAGGCTGAGCAAGGGGTCGACTACTTCACGATCCATGCTGGCGTGCGTTTGCCGTACATCCCTCTGACAGCGAGGCGCACGACAGGCATTGTCAGTCGCGGTGGGTCGATCATGGCCAAGTGGTGTCTTGCGCACCACGAGGAGAGTTTTCTCTACACGCACTTTCGTGAAATCTGCGAAATCATGGCCTCCTACGATATTTCGTTTTCGCTTGGCGATGGTCTAAGGCCTGGCTCGATTGCCGACGCGAACGATGAAGCTCAGTTTGCGGAACTTGAAACGCTGGGCGAGTTGACGAAGATCGCTTGGGAATATGATTGCCAGGTAATGATTGAAGGGCCCGGTCATATTCCCATGCATCTGGTTAAGGAGAACGTTGACCGGGAATTACTAGCCTGTCACGAAGCTCCGTTCTATACATTGGGGCCACTCGCCACCGACATAGCACCCGGTTACGATCACATCACCTCGGCGATTGGCGCGGCAATGATTGGGTGGTACGGCACAGCGATGCTCTGCTATGTCACCCCAAAGGAACATCTGGGCCTGCCGAACAAGAAGGACGTCAAAGACGGCGTTATCGCTTACAAGATTGCCGCGCATGCAGCGGATCTCGCCAAAGGCCATCCGGGAGCGCAGTATCGCGACAATGCTTTATCGAAGGCGCGGTTTGAATTTCGCTGGGAGGACCAGTTTAACCTCTCACTTGATCCGACAGTAGCACGTGAATTTCACGATGAAACCTTGCCGCAGGAAGGGGCCAAGCTGGCACACTTCTGTTCGATGTGCGGTCCACACTTCTGCTCGATGAAGATCACGCAAGACGTTCGGGAGTACGCGGCGCAGAAGCAGATTGCTGAAGAGGCTGCGCTAAGTGTAGGAATGAAAGAGAAGGCGCAGGAATTTCTGTCAGCGGGAGCTGAACTGTATCAGCTCTCGACTCGACAGAATGAGTAAACTTGTTCATCTTGTAAAATAATGTAAATCCTGTCGAGACATCCAGACGCGAACAGAAGCAGCGCTTAGATTGGATTAACAGAATTTACAAGATGGAAAGGCACGCGACCACTTTTGCTGATCTTCTAAACTAAGTCATGACGACCTTGGGTTCAACTTGTAAACTATCTAAATCCTGTCGACAATAGACCCCACAAATCGATAGTGGGGTAAAAGCGTGGCGTTAGCCTGGGTTGCTTATGACAAAGGCTTGTCTAGTTTGGACGTTCGATTTTGGTAATTTCAAACTCATGCGGGGTCTTTGAGTGATCAAAGGTGACTAGAAATCTATCAAAGAAGCCTGTGCGCCCCAAGATTATCGGCCAAGACAGTTTTTTCATAAATCCGCCCATGCTTCAAAAGTCCAATTGTTTTCCACCTGTAGCTTGATCTTGTGAAAGTACAAAGGCTCTGTAGGGCCACCTATGATACCTCCTAACGATCCTTGCGGAGTGTTAGCTAAATCGATCTTGAGGAAATCGGCTATATCGCTCTTGAATAGGCAATAAGGCGACCCAGAATCAACCACAGCCTGAATGCGAACCAATGATAGATGTTGATAAAGACATCGTACCCAAAGCACAGGCATTGATTGCACAATCATTCCGGGCGGCCCTGCGTTCGGTTTTAACGGAAAGTCCGTATATTGTCTTCTAATGCTTGACACTGGAATAAACTGCCGGAATCCATGCCTTAGGAGACCACACAAGAAGGGGATCGTCCTCGCCGTTCTCCTTAGCTTCTTCGATGGCTGGGGCTATGTCTTCTCCACGGCCTACGATCTTCTTTTCGTCTTGGGTTAGGGCTAGCCAGCTCTCTCCCGAAACGTTCTCTAATAATTTGGATAGATCGGACATGACAGCTCTCCGTTTAGCGTTTAAGGAGGTCTGATGTTGCCAGAAAGAACAACGGTTGACAAGCCGAACCTGGCGTTGACAACATCTGTATCATATGATACATTTGCGTCATTATGGAAAAGAAAACCATCAACCTTCGAGACTTGCCAGAAGATTTCGTCAGGCAGGCCAAAGCATATGCGGCACTTAGTGGCTTAAGCCTTAAAGATTTTGTGCTACAGGCGGTTCAAGCCGCCATGCAAAAGGAAATTCAACCCAAGTTTGCAGGTGCTATGTTTGCGCGAAGTCCGAAGAAACGAAGCGGAAGATAACAGAGGCCCAAAACGGCGCCAACCGTTCGGGCCTCATTGAAAACCGAAACGCGATTGCTCACGTTGGCTTCCAAGCAAACCAATTTTGAGCCAATCGCCGACGAAAGGCAAGGCTCAAAATGACCTGTCACAATTGCCAAATTAAGGCTATCAAAGCCGGAAAAGATCGGAAGGGCAACTAGAGATTCAGATGTAACAAGTGCAAGCGTAGATTCCAAGCCGAACTGCAAAAGCTATTCGGCAATATGTACCTTCCCGAAGATAAGGCTCTGATGATCCTCCAATTGCTTGTCGAAGGAAATTCCATTCGGTCAATCGAGAGAATCACAGGCGTTGAAAAGCATATGGTCTGCTCGTTACTCAATCTCGCAGGCGAACGTTGTGAACGTCTCTTAGAGCGCAAGATGTGTCGCGTCCAGGTTAATGAACTCCAGTTTGATGAAATCTGGACATATGTTGGTATGAAGGAAAAAACCAAAACTCGCAAGGGCAAGGTAAGCGATAAGTTGGGAGACGCCTATTGCTTTGTTGGCTTCGAGCGAGACAGCAAGTTAATCCTGTCTTGGCATCTTGGCCGGAGAGATGAAGTTAATACCCTAGCGTTCACGGAAAAGATATTCCAGGCAATTGACGGAACCACTAACAAGGTACAAATCACGACGGATGGTTTCAAAGCCAACGAGCCAGCAATAGCTTTGTCGCTGGGAGTAAGAAGCAGCTATGCACAGCTTGTCAAAATCTACGGCATACCATTAGACGCCGAAGATCAGCATCGTTACTCGCCCAGCAAGATTAAGGAGGCTATACCAACCCCCTTGTGGGGAAGTCCGAATCCTGACCGCATCTACACATCACACGTTGAAAGACAAAACCTGAACATTAGGACGGCCCTCCGGAGATTCACGCGCTTGACTATCGGCTTTTCAAAGAAGTGGGAGAACCTGAAGGCCGCCCTTGCATTGTATTTTGCCTATTACAACTTTGTTCGCGTCCACTCAAGCATACGCTGTACCCCAGCAATGCAAAGCGGTATTACTAACCACGTTTGGAGTCTAAGAGACTTACTCGCGTCGTGAGAGATAAGCATTGGGGCAAACGTTGGAAACGTCTATCCGTTTCAATCTGTGGCGGTGTGACGATAATCGTCTTGTTGTGGGCGGTCAACTACCTCGCAGCCATTCAAAACAACGGCCGGCTAATGAACATTTCCTTTATGCTTCTGTTTTGGACTTGGCCCTTATTCGGAGCTGTCATTGACAAGGTTACGGGCACACAATCGGTATGGTGGCCGAACGCGTGGGGGTTGCCTTTAAGCCTTCTGTTTGACTTGATCGTTTTCTCAGGTTTTTGTTATTGCACTCTTTGGCTGATCGCACAGTGTAGAAAGGTATTTCCGAGAGGTGCCTCGCAGTAAGTATGAAAGAGCTAACCAAATTCGAGGCCCACCAGCCATCTCCACAGAATTACCCCACTATCCACAAATCCTTATCTCACGGAGGTTACTATGAGCATCAATGACCTCACCCGAATAATCATAGGCTGCGCCTATAAGGTTCACAACTTACTCGGTCCAGGTTTTCTTGAGGAAGTCTATGAGAACTCGCTCAGAATTGAGCTGGAGAAGCTCAGTATCGATGTCAAACAACAGGAGCCGATCGCCGTTACTTACGATGGTCAGATTGTCGGAGAGTACCGCGCCGACCTCTGGATAGATAATCGACTGATCATCGAGATCAAGGGCATTCGAGCCCTGGCAAAGGAGCACGAGGTTCAATTAGTCAATTATCTTGCGGCAACTGGCATCGACAATGGCCTGCTGATAAACTTTGGACCATCTGTAGAGGTGAAACGCAAATTTCGCGAGTACAAGCCGCCGTCTAGCTTGGAGGCCCGTCTTCTGGAACCGAATACCTAAGTTTGTGCTTTTTAGAGCGGTATTGTGAAACGGAGCAATCCTTCCTTTGGAGAAAAACAACAGCAGTGCGTGCGGCGTATCTGCCTAGCATTGCCCGGGACGACAGAGGAACTCTCGCATGGCGAACCAACGTTCTTCGTCGGCAAAAAAGTGTTCGCACTGTTCTCAAACAACCATCATAACGACGGCCATATTGCAGTCTGTATTCCTGCGGCAATTGGTATTCAGGCAATGCTAATCGAGGCTTCGCCCGATAAATTCTACAAACCGCCTTGCGTTGGTGTACGAGGATGGGTAGGTATAGAGCTCGAACGAGTCAGCGAGGAAGAATTGGCTCTGCATCTGCATGAGGCATGGCGTCTAATTGCACCTCAAAAGCTGCGTGCGCTTCAGGAGACACAGGAATCCATCACCAGCGGAAAAGACGACGGGGGAATGGAATACGTAATTTCCACTCCCTCAAAGAAAACCGTTTCCACAAAGCATTCAAAAGGAAGATAGCGCCCAGAAATCCGGTTGGTGTCGCCGGGTGCTTAAGCGATCACGGGCTAACGGCTGCATCCTCTGGACGCTTTTTAACGTACACCTCACCGCGAGTGGTCATCCCGGCCTTTTCGGCCAGCGCCCTCAGCACCGAAGCCAGTAGCTCTCTATTGTCCAAACGGAAACTAGTCACGCCCGAAACTCGCGTATCGGGATCACTGTATTGGAGCGTCAGGTAGCGAACTTTCGTTTTTATGAAATGCGCGGGCAGTGCGTAAATAATCGGGACGCTGCTGGCAACCGTGGCTGCAGCAGGCCGACGCTTCTGTGTGTCGGCAAATGCTGACGTCACGGCGTCGTACGGAATAAAGAGAACCTCCCGCTGTTGCTTATTCCTAAACAGCAGCCGGCGGTTGACGTCGTCAAAGGTGAGCGTGCCTTCAATCGCCTTGTTGTAGCCAAACACGCCCCCTTCGTATTTTGCCTTGAACGTCTGCGGAGCGGGAGGAGGCGCTGCCTTACTTGCGTCGGCTGGTCCGGAATCAATAGTTCGCGGCCTTTGAGCTGCAATCCCTGTCGCTAGCGCTCCCACGAGTACAAGAACACCGATAAATCTCATATTCATTTCTCCCGTTTACTTTGCAAACGGCCTTATCCGCTCCGCTGCCTCCTTGAAATCCGTATCACCTGGAGCGAGGCTCAAACCCTTCTCGTAAGCGAAGAGCGCCTTTGCGTACTGCTTTGTCACCTCGTAAGCGTAGCCCAATTCACGATAGACGTTGACATCATCCGGGCTCTTTGTCACGGCGGACTGTAGCGCGGCAATAGCTTTAGGAAAACTGTTCGCGCGGGAGTGGGCCACACCCAGCAGGTAGAATGTCACACCCGAGGCATTTGGCGCAGCTGTTGCGCGCTCGAGGGCGGCGGCCGCTCGCGCATACTGTTTCGCGCCAATCAAAGCCTGACCAAACATAGTAATCGACTCAACGTCAGTCTTCACTTTAATCAGGCCTTCGCCGGCACGAACCGCATTCAAATAATCAGCCTCGGCCTTGGCAGCATCTTCACTCAACGCCGCTCGCCTGAGGTAAGCTGAAGTCAGCAGCGTCCAGCCTGCTGCCAGGCGTGGATCGTTTACCGTCGCGCGATTCAACGCAGAAATTCCACCATCTAAATCATTCTTCGCCAGGGCAATCTGACCCAAATAGAATAGCGGCAGAGCATCCTTTGGATTTAGCTTGACCACCGAATTAAAGGTTCGCTCTGCATCCAACGGTTTTCCCGATCTATATTCGGCGAGCCCACGATAATAGAGCAGGAGGGGGTCGGGCTGGGCGCCTCGCCGGGTTGTGGCGGTGACAAGTAGCGGCAGCGCACGATCAAACTTCTCCGACAGAACATAAGCTTGCCCTAGCGCGTCGACTGTCTTCGGGTCTTCCTGTTTCGCTCCCCGCTGAAGCTCGAGAGCCTTCTCCAGAGCGTTTGCGGCCTGGGGATACTGCTTCAGGTATAGCTCGGCAAAACCGGCAATCTTCCACGCCTCTGCGTCATTTGGAAATTGGGCGGCTATGTCCCTTGCTTCCTTAGCTGCTGCGGCGAACTGTTTTTGTTGCAACAATTGATAAGCGTGCGTAGTGTCTCCCGCCGCGGTTGTATTCACCACCGGTCTGACGGGTTGCACCTCCAGCAAAGGGGCGTTTGGGTTGCTTTTCGCGGTTGAGCTGGTTGTTGGTTGCGGGCGCAAAAGAGGCTCTTCGGCTGGCCTTTGAGGCTGCCTCACCCGACGAGGCCGGCTCGACTGGGCACTAGCAGTTCCCGCTAATACAAACGCAAGCGCTGCCATCAAAAGAGCTGGCTTTAGACACGAATTGTTCATAGAAATTATTCCTGGGAGAGGGGTTAGCGTTCGAAGTCTAGGGCCTTTGAACGGAAAAACACACTTGAAACCGCAATGCTTCGGATGCCCAAAGCGACAATTAAGTTCGCCCCACAGGCGTCCAATAACGCTCGACCGGGGGGCCGGCTGAGCTCAGCGTCTTAGATTATAGGCGAACTTTGTCCGGGGTTAGAAGTTTAGTTTTAATCCAAACTGGAACTGCCGGGGATCAAAGGAAGCGGTTGGGCGGCTGTAGTACCGACCATTACTGGCACGCAGCCTGAAAGCGTTTACGTCGTCGATGAAAGGCGATGCCGAAGCCTCATTAAAACGATTAAAGAGATTGAATCCTTCGGCAATAACATCAAGCCTCAGTCGTTCACCAATGCGGATCGACCGAGTTAGCCGCATGTCCAGTGACGCAAACCTGTGTGTCAGCCCCGCATTTCGTCCAAGTGCCCCAGCTGAAAACGGGGGCGGAATTACCAACGTGCCGTCTCCGGATACATTGGGGCGGTCCGTCTGATTTGACTGGTCGTTGTTAGTATCCTGGTTGCTCAGAATATTAAAAGGACGACCGGAAGAGATCTCAAAGATTGGTGCTAGAGTGAAGTCCGATAGGAATCGATGAAGGCCGTCGCCGGAGCGCCAGCTCGCCGGAGAGGAGATGACAGAGCTGAAGACGAACCGGTGCCGCTGATCAAAGAGGGAGTCAGCACGCTCTGCGCGAAAGTTGAAATTGTCCTGAGGCAGCAGCAATGTCTGCAGATCAGAGGAATCGTCGATGGAGTGGGACCAGGTATACGATGCCAGAAACTGGAAGTGGTTGGAAAAGCGCTTCTTTAGATCGACATTCAAAGCATTATAGTTGGAGTTACCGTCAGAAGTTTGAGCATTGACGGAACCGAAGGGTGATATGGCTCCCGTTGTGCGTAAGGATCCAGACAAGGCGGCATTCAAGACTGTGGGAGTAACAAGTCCACGGGATAGTGCCTGCGCGAGAAAATAGTTGGGTGCGTTAGGCCGGAAGAAATTCGCTATGCCGGCATTAACAATTCTGCTCCCTAGATTCGTGAGCGGCGCCGCAATCATGCCCGGAATGATGATTGCAAAAGTTTGGCCTGCGGTCCCATAAGGTACAGGATTGCCGGTAGGCGTGGACTGAACAAAGCATTGAAGAGGCACGCCGAATGGACAAGGCCCGCCACTCGTCGGAATGGAAAAGGCAATCGCTTCAGTTGTGCTCAACGGGTTGCGCCCCGCCCAGCGCACAAAGTTGGCGATCTGGAGATCTGTTCGTGGAGCATTCACGTCAAGCGGGTGTGGCAGGTGGTGTGCGCCGACGAACAGATAACTCGCCGACAGCGTCATGTTCTTTGTCAATTCCTGCTCTATCGTTAAGTTTGCCTGATTGGCATAGGCATACTCGAAGTCTTTATTCACATGCAGCGTGAACGGCAGCACCGGACCAAAGCCTGGAAAAGTCTGGTCGTTGAACCGTTGCCGGCCGAATTGATACTGCGCCGTGGATGCCACTCCGGGTGTGCAGTTAACACCTGGCACAGCTCCCGTGAACGAACAAGGGGTGACAGTACCCTGAAATACCTGCACTGCATTTAAAGGGGACCTGGGGTCTGGACTTCCCGGAATCAAAATCGCCTGTTGTTGCTGAACAGCATCAGCAATATCTGAGTTGAACGCGACCGCCAGAAGCGGGTGATCGTAAAAAATTCCATAGGCGGCGCGAACTACAGTCTTCGCATTATTACGAACATCCCAGGCCATGGCGATGCGAGGCGCGTAGTTGTTCTTATCACGCGGGAATCCCTGTTGCACGTTCAGCGCGTCTTGCGCGGCCAGGATGTCTGCGGGCGAAAGATTTATTCCGGAGAGGGGATCGCGGAATCCGACAGATGGAATCTGCTGCGTAATCTCATAATCGTAACGTACGCCATAGTTGAGCGTTAGATTCGGCAGCGCTTTCCAGGAATCCTGAGCAAACCAGGCGACCGGCCTGTTGCGGATGCGGCTGATCGGATCGCCAAAGCCCTGAATGAAGTTTGCCGGAAAGCCGAGCCCGTACTGTTGGACAGGTGTGAAGTCGGGAGCTCCCAGGGCTCCCAACTGAGCGTTCAGAGTGCTTGCCGAGAGACCACCAAAGTTAAATAGGCCTGCGAAATTCAGCTCGAAGGTAGCTTGAGGAATTCTTATGAAGGCTATGTCACCGCCAAACTTGAGCGTGTGATTGCCGGCTATCAGATTCAAACTGTCGGTAAACTCGTAACGTGTCTCCGTGCGAATAACGGGTGAAAAGAGTTCTCGACCAATGAAGGCTGTTCCAGCGATGTTGAATGCCACGGCATCTCCATTCTGCGAACGAAACGTAGCCCGCCGCTCACCAAAGTTAAAACGCGCCTCGTTTACCATTGTGTTTGAAAGTGTCGAGGTAAGGGTTGCAACTGCTGAATAGTCTTTGATCTTAGTGATGCCGGTGCGCGAAAAGTCGTTTTGGCCCAGCGACTGGTTCTGCGATTCAACCTGAATACCGGTGATGGTGCTCGGATTGTAGCCAAACCTAAAGGTAAGCTGGTTGTTGCTGGTAATCAGGTGGTCCAGACGGAAAGAGCTGAACGACGTTCTGTCAGTGACCGGGAAAACACTCTGCAGATTCAGCAATGGGCGAAAGGCAATAAACTGGCCCGCCGAGTTGGTAGTGCCAATCGGAACGGGCGCTCCGGTTAAGAAAAATCGTGAGCCAATGGGCGCACCCAGAGGCAAACCCGGCACAGTTCCGGGGTTGGGTAACGGGTTTGAACCTGTGAGACCAGTGCTGCCACCGCTGGATGCGAGAAACGCATATTGTGTTGCCGCGCCAATCAGGGCCGCATTCCCGGACGCCAGCAAGGTATTGATGAAGGTTGCCTGTGGTGCTGTGAGGTTGCTGAAGGTCGTGGCACCCAGACCTGGAAGGGGAATAGTAACTGAACTTGTCAAGCCTTGCCGGACGTTGCTAGTAAAGAACCCCGACTCATTGCGGCGGCGCTGCTCGAAGGCAAAAAAGAAGAATGTTCTATTCCTGTCAAATGGACCACCGAGAGTCAATCCGTATTGTGTGCGCGTAAACGCCGGCTTCGCAATGGGCGCAAATGGGTTGCGGGCCTGGTAACTCTTATGCCGCAGAAACCCGAACACATTTCCCCGAAAATCATTTGAACCGCCCTTCGTTACCACATTAACTACGCCGCCTGCCGCCCGGCCAAATTCAGGAGCGTAGGAGTTTGTAATCACCTGAAACTCCTGCACTGCCTCCTGACTTACGGTCGAACGTGAAGCGTTAATGGAATTGTCAGTATTATCCGCACCGTCGACTTGAATGAGATTTGAGCGACCGCGCTGACCACCAAAATTCAAGCCTGTGGTTGGCGCTGGCCCAATGGGCCGACCATTATCGCGATCGACGGTCGACGTGGTCAGCGCAAATGACAAGTAGTTGCGTTCGTTTATGGGAAGATTGTCAATGCGTTGCTGATCCACAGTAGTGGCAACTGCGGTCTTAGAGGTTTCAACCAACTCTGTAGCCGCGCCCGTTATCGTTACCACTTCACTGATCGCACCGGCTTCGAGCGTCACATCCAGATCAGCTCTTTGACCGATTGTGAGCTTCACTGCGGGAAGCGACACCTTCCTAAAATTCGGCGCTTCAACTGTTACGTCGTAGTCACCGGGGGTCAAATTGAGTATTTGATAGAAGCCATCCTGATTCGTAGTGACGGTTTGTGAGCGGTTGTTGGCCGGATTGCGTGCTGTCACAGTGGCATTTGCTACCACCGCCCCTTGTTGATCGCGCACAAATCCGCGAAGGTCTGCAGCGTCAGACTGCGCCTGCCCGAACGCAATACCTGTGGTTAAGAGCACTGCGATCACGAGCAGAATAATTCGCGCTGGGATCGTGGATGCAAACATCATGATGTTCTCCTCAAAGAAGGGGGGGCCAGGGCTAGCAGGCGCACAATTAATAACTAATCGGAAAAGCCTCGAGACTGGTAGTTTTACAGACCCTACCTGCGGAACCGTCTCAATCAAATCCTATTTCATTGCGTGCTCGGGGAGTAGGGGGACTGGCGTATCAAAGCCCACAACCTCCAGGAAGAAAGGCACCGGTGTTGCTCGTATGAAACGCTGAGCCTTTTTACTCCAAAAGCTTCCACAGTGGCAAGCGAATCCGCAACAAAGACTCGGCCTGCAAATACTACAAACATCAAGCATTAGAAGTTTTGGATAGCACTCAGGGCAATTTAGATCACCGTCCTGAGCGGGTGGCGGTTGCTAGCCGCTTTCGAAGCTGTTCACTGGCGCTGGAGAATAGAATTGCAGCACCTGCAAATCGCGGAACGAACGCGGCCGTTCGCAAGAAAGAACAAACGCGCAATCGTGTCCTAAACCTCCTTGTGTATGCTACACGATACTGTTTGGCAAGCAGCTCGAAGTCACCGTTGCTTCTGAGCGTGGGGAGGTGGTCGATGATTGTTTCAGCGGCGAGTTGCCCGGTTTCCAAAGCCATCAAAATCCCGCTTCCGGTAAAAGGATCAATGAACGCGGCTGCATCACCAGCCACGAGCATGCCATCCGCAGGAACGACCACTTGGCGCCCGAACCCTTCAAGGGATACTCCCAGCCAGTCAGTTTGTACTCGAGCTAGGGCAAGGGTTTTTGCTGCGCGAGAGTTCTTGCAAACCACTTCGCGAATCACCTTTTCCGGATCTGACCCACAGCGGCGCACGTCCTTGGCCAAAGTAATGAAGCAGAGATTACTAAGATTCTCCCCCACGCCGTTAATCCCGCCATAACCACCGGGATAAAAATAGATCTCACACGTCTGCCTTGGAACGCACGCATCGGACAGGTGTGCCTTGAAAGCAAGGAGACGGGGTCTCAATCTCCTACTCTTCGTAGTTTTAACGACGCTCGGAACACGGCGCGCCAGTGCACGCGTTCGTCCGGTTGCATCAATAGTCACGCATGCTTGATAGTCTGCAGTTGCAGTGCCGGATTTCAGCCGCAGGCCACGTACACGCCTGCCTGCGAACAACACCTCCGTAGCTTGAGTCTCTTCCAGAACAGTCACTCCAACTTCCTTCGCTCGCTGGAGAAGGTTATTGTCCATCTGGGCGCGGCTCAGC
The DNA here is from genome assembly GCA_035283325.1 of Pyrinomonadaceae bacterium. Lineage (GTDB taxonomy): Bacteria > Acidobacteriota > Blastocatellia > Pyrinomonadales > Pyrinomonadaceae > PSRF01. The sequence goes on from DATEUF010000056.1 coordinate 26,916, forward strand.
CCCAACGCACTTGCCCCAAACCACCTGCTCGGCACCGCGACAGGATAACCACGCGCGGAATAGAAAACCGTCTCGCCAACAGGAATGGCCCCGGATTCACTCATGCGTTTGCTCACTCCAAGCTGTTTGAAGTGGGCCAGGCATTCAGGAGAAATAAACTCCCCGCACAACTTGGGCCGCGGAAACCTCTTCTGCTCGACGAGCAGGACGCGCGCACCTGATCCTGCCAGGCGAATCGCCGCACTGGTCCCTGCTGGTCCAGCACCCGCGATAAGAACATCGAAAGCTTCGGTCTTTCCTATCATGCAGCTCAGATCTGTTCTTTCCACTGCCGCGGCTCTGAAGGTTGAGGCTGGCATTCCTGTGGAAGGGGCCTTCCGGCGCTGAGCACTATTCGAGCGGGGAAATGTTGTACCACTTCGATGTTCGTGAGCCCGGCCTGTTCCGCCAAATCGCGTAACTCATCGGGTGTGAAGCTGCGTAAAATTGACAAGGCGCCGTCAGCTCGGATCAAACGATTGTGGAGAAACAGGTGACCTATGGTAGTGAAAAGGTAATAAGGTACCGGGTGGCGATGAAGATCGATTACCAGAATGCCGCGCCGGGCCACACGTGCCATCTCGCGGAGGACAAGGCATACGTCGCTGTCATTGAAGTGATGTGTAAACAATGAGCATACTACATAATCAAACGCATCATCCGCAAAGGGAAGTTGAAGGGCGTTAGCGCGGACGGCCCTGATACTTGCAAATTGCTTCGACTGCTCGAGAATTGCCGTGGCCGCGCGGGCATTCAACTCCACCCCGACAAGGCGGACATGACGAGTATTTGTCCGGGCCCATGCCGCAGTCACTCGCAGAAGCTCACCCGAACCTGCGCCGACATCGAGCATCGCGAAACTATCCAAGCCGAGACGCTCGACCTGGTCCAATAGTGAATGTTTCAGCGCGCTTGCGTCGCCCAGCCACTCGTTAACACGCTGGAGTTCAACGATGCAGGTTTCATACTCTTCAGGGGAATAATCGCCTTTGTCGATCAGCTCCAGCTGCTCACTTCGTTTTGCAAAACGCTCAAACATTGATTGGTAAATAGTCAATCGTGAATGGTAAATCGTGAACCGTGAATCGTGAATCGTAAACTCGTTGGAGGCTCTTAACATTTACGATTTACCATTTACTCCAATCTTCCGATTCACGATTCACGGCTTTTCAACTACGAGGGCACTATTCTTTGAACCAAACCCAATACAATTGCACAGCGCTACCCGCACGTCTGCTTTTCGCGCCTCGTTCGGGACGTAATCAAGATCGCACGCCGGGTCCGGCTCATCCAGATTTATCGTTGGCGGAATCATATTCGTATGCATGGCACAAAGCGCCGCACCCAGGCCCGCTGCCCCACTCGCGCCCTGCGGGTGGCCCACCTGTGATTTGGTCGCCGACATTGGGATGCGCCGAGCCTGGCCATCCAAGGCAAGCTTAAGCGCGCTGGTTTCAATGCGATCGTTTAGTAAGGTTGATGTGCCGTGTAGATTCACATAGTCGATCTCCGCAGCGGTCCGGCCCGCATCCTCCAGCGCAAGCCTCATCGCTCGCGCGGGTTCCGTCCCAGTCTCCTCCAGGCGCACTCGATGGTAAGCATCACAAGTGGCGCCGTAACCGCGTATCTCAGCATAGACCTTGGCGTCTCTTCTCAGTGCTCTTTCGTATTCCTCCAGCACATAGATCCAGGCGCCTTCTCCCAAAACCATTCCGGAGCGATCGCGCGCAAAAGGGCGTGACGCTCGCTTCGGCTCGTCATTCCAATCACTGGTCAATACGGTCATGAGATTAAACGCCGCCAAAATGCCGGGAGCTATCGGCGCGTCCACTCCTCCCGAGAGCATAACGTCCTGACGTCCGAGAGCTATATGCTCAGCGGCATAAGCGAGCGCATCGGTGGAACTTGTACAACCAGTCGAGACAATGTGCGAAAGCCCTCGCAGGCCAAATGCCATTGATAGTTCACTTGATAACCCGCCATGAGTAGATGCCGGAATTGTGTAGACACTTGCCTTGTAGGCTGGTCCAATGTACCAATACTCGTACTGCTGTTCCGTAAATGCCAGTCCGCCCCCGCCGGTGCCGAGCATTACGCCAATCGCGCGTCGCTCGTCCAGGGTCAAGTCTTGGATTGAAAGGTGTGCGTCGTTGAGGGCTTCTCTGGCGGCGGCAAGAGCCAGTGGCACAGTTCTGGGAACATGCCTGCGGTCCCTCGGCTGCAGTTGTGCTTCCCAATCAAAGCTGGGAACTTCGGCAGCAATCTTTACCGGGGAACTGGAAACATCAAAAGATTCAATCCGGCGCACACCGCTCTCACCCTTAATCAGCGCATCCCAAAATGCGTTACGGCCGATTCCTATGGGAGTTATGCAGCCTATACCTGTAATCACAACGCGACGTGGCAGTCTGAATCGGCTGAACATCCGGATTATTCTCCAGAATTGGGGTTCGGTGCTGACAGGAATGTAAAAGAATAACATTGCCCACGCGGAAATTACATAAGGCGTCGACAGCCCAGCACCGTCACGGCGCCGTTCCTCACAGTGCTTAGAATGCGGTTCCTTATTCAGAAAGACGAAAGGCCCGCCGACGGCAACGACGACAGGCCCACCATTCGCAAATAGATTTTCGACGATTTAGCCGAACTGTTCTATCCGCGTTCCGCATTCTTTACAGAACCTGGCGCCGGCGGCCATCTCAGCCTGGCATTTGGAACATATCTGCTTCACCTGTGCGGCGCCGCATTCCGTGCAGAACTTGGCACCCAACTCCGTCGGCACGCCACAGTTCAGGCAGGAAATGGTTTCAGGCTGGCCATCTAACCTTGCGCCGCAATCGTTGCAGAATCTCGCGCTTGCCACATTCTCCAAGCCACAACTCGAACAGCGGCAACTGGTTGCCATTGAATCGTTCTGCGACCGCGTGGCCGCATCCCGTAGCGTTGCGGCCATAGTATTACCGAGGGCAAATCCGGCGCCCAAACCAGCGCCTGTTCCGGCGCCACCAGAAGGGTTTTGTGCCGCTTCGCGCATTGCGTCGGCCGCCTGAAATTGCGTGTAACGTCCGCTATCGCCAATTATGCCCATTGAAGTCCGGCCAGGATGGAAGACGTCCGCGATCTGGCCTTGAAAAACGAAGACAGCAGCCTGAGATTCGCGCACTGTGAGTTTGGCGCCGTCTTTAATCTCCTGGCCGCGAACCGGAAACCGGTAGAGCAAGGTCTTATTCGAATCGTCAAGCCATTCTATAACCTCTACGAATTGTGAGCTGATAGTGTCCAGAATTCCCATCTCCGGCCTCCTCTCAACCCGGCTTTCGGCCGCGGGCCTCTGCAACTTTCGGGATTGGCGATTCAAAGCGCCCCCAAACAGAATATTGCACAAAACCATAGCAACGGGGAAGAACATTGTTGATCCCGCATTGTTTAAGGGGGTTATTCGCATTTGTTAAATGCTCTATGGGTGTTCTCGGTGTCTCCTGGTGGAGGTGGTCTACGCCACTGTTCGTCGTCTGATGAAGAGTGCAAAACAAATTATGGCCAGGAGACCACCTGCGACATCAATTCCGCTGTCGTAAAGGGATGACGTGCGAGAGGCTACGAAGCCTTGATGATATTCATCAATCAATGCATATATAACAATCAAGATAGATGCGCAGGGAAACCAGAAGCTTCGCAAAGTTTTGCGAGTTGAAGTATGGAAGGCCCGGGCTGTCAGCAAACCAAGAACTGCGTATTCTCCGAAGTGTGCTGCTTTGCGGACAACCAGATGTATCAACTGCAATCGCGGCTCGCCCAAGTTTGGAAAGAGCCAAAGTAGTATCGGCCGAATGAACCGGGAACTATTAGCCGCGGAAAACTCGGTCGTGGAAGCAAACCAGATCAGGCCCATCCAGATCACCACTGGTCCATAACGCCAAAAACGTCGCCGGGTAGAGTGCTGCTCTTTCGCGTCTTGAGTAAACAAAGTTGAAGAGAAACTAATAAGGGGAAGCCATTCGCTTCCCCTTATCGCCTTTTCCGCTGAGGACGAAATCAGAGCGCGGCCGCTCCCGACACTACCTCGATTATCTCGTTGGTGATCGCGGCCTGTCGCACCCTGTTCATGTTTAAGGTAAGCGACCCGATCAACTCATGGGCATTTTTAGAAGCAGAGTCCATGGCCGTCATGCGTGCTCCGTGCTCGGAAGCCACTGATTCCAGCAACGCGCGAAAAATCTGCGTCTGGATTAGGCGCGGCAGGAGCCTACTCAAAATCTGTTCCGCTGGTTGCTCATAAATGTAATCAATTAACGTGGCAGCTGTGAAGACGGCAGCGGTACCCGTCACCTCTGGAGCGCTGCGAGAGACAGGGAGCAGTTGTTCGATTACTACTCGCTGCTGCAATACTGACTTGAACTCATTGTAAATGACAAAGGCTTTATCGATCTCCTTGTCTTCGCTGAACCGCTTGATAACGTCCGCGGCGACCTCCAAGGCTTCGGAGAATTCCACGCGCCCCTTTCCGGTCAGGCCGACATACTCGCCCGCCAGAGTCACCCCACGGCGGCGGAAAAAGTCTCTGCCCTTGCGCCCGACTGCGATGATTTCGATCTGCTTATCTGGATGGTCGTTAATAAATGCCTGGGCTGCCTTGATCAAATTTGTATTGAACGCCCCGCATAACCCTTTGTCAGCGCTGATCAAAACAACCAGGTAACGAGAATCCCCTCGTGCGTCCAGCAACGGATGATGGAAATCGTCCTCAGTGCGTCCAGCCAACTCACCCAAAACTTCGATCATCTTGTTCGCAAAAGGTCGGGCCATCACGACTCTATCCTGCGCCCGCTTCAGCTTCGCGGCCGACACCATCTTCATGGCCTTCGTGATCTGCTGAGTGTTCTTGACCGACTTAATGCGACGACGAATATCAAGAAGGTTCGGCATAGCTCGATTCGAGAAGAGATTCTAGATCGCGGCGGGAGCCCCTTCGCCAACGGTCGGCTTGACGAGCGAAGGTGTGCCCGGAATAGGAGTAGAGGTTCGCTCCTTCCACAAGTCCTTAAAATCTTTTAGCGCCAGCTGCAGGTCTTGTTTGATGTCATCCGTTAAGCTCTTTTTTTCGCGAATACTCTCCAGCAGCCCGGGGTGAGAGTTTTCTACAAAAGCCAACAGCTCTGTTTCAAACTCACGAACGTTCTCCACCGGAACGTCATCTGTATAGCCGTCAGTGGCCGCCCAGATGACCAGCACCTGTTTCTCCACATCCATCGGGCGATACTGAGGCTGCTTTAGTATCTCTACGAGACGTTGCCCGCGAGCGAGTTGGGCCTGCGTCGCCTTATCCAGGTCGGAACCGAATTGCGCGAATGCTTGCAACTCTCGGAACTGGGCTAGATCGATGCGCAGGGTTCCCGCGACCTGTTTCATAGCTTTTATCTGCGCCGAACCCCCTACGCGCGAAACGCTGTTGCCGACGTTAATCGCCGGACGAATGCCGCTGTTAAAGAGGTCTGCCTCCAGAAAGATCTGTCCATCAGTTATTGAAATGACATTGGTTGGTATGTATGCGGAAATGTCGCCTGCTTGCGTTTCGATGATTGGCAAGCTCGTCAGCGAACCGCCTCCTTTGGCGTCGGATAACTTGGCAGCCCGCTCGAGTAATCGGGAGTGAAGATAAAAAACATCGCCAGGGTATGCTTCGCGCCCGGGCGGTCGTCGCAGCAGCAACGAAATCTCACGGTAAGCGGCAGCTTGCTTCGATAAGTCATCGTAGATGGTCAATGCGTGGCGTCCATCATCGCGGAAATATTCCCCCATCGCCGCTCCCGCGTACGGCGCCAGGAATTGCATCGCTGCCGGATCGGCGGCGGTAGCTTTGACAACGATCGTGTAGTCCATTGCGCCAAAGTCTTCCAGGGTCTTTACGACCTGAGCCACCGTAGATGCCTTCTGGCCAATCGCCACATAGATACATATGACGCCCTTGCCCTTTTGATTGATGATAGTGTCGACCGCAACCGCCGTCTTTCCCGTCTGCCTGTCGCCAATGATCAACTCGCGCTGGCCCCTGCCGATCGGCACCATTGCATCGATGGCTTTCAAACCCGTCTGCAGAGGCTCCTTCACCGGCTGCCGGTCTACCACCCCGGGAGCGATTCGTTCAATTGGATTGTAGTGCTCAGTAATTATCGCTCCCCGCTCATCGATCGGATTTCCCAGAGCATCAACTACGCGGCCAATCAAAGCGTCCCCCACGGGAACTTGCATGATGCGTCCAGTGCGCTTTACCAGATCGCCTTCCTTAATCTTCTGAAACTCGCCGAAAAGCACGGCGCCGACTTTGTCCTCCTCCAAATTCAACGCCAGCCCGCGAACCTCGTGGGGAAACTCCAGCAACTCACCGGCCATCACTTTTTCCAGGCCGTGAATCTCCGCAATCCCATCACCAACCTTGATGACGGTGCCCACCTCAGTAACCGTCACTCCCACCTCGAAATTCTCGATCTGTTTGCGGATGATCTCGTTGATTTCGCTCGCTCTAATCGGTTCCATCGTTATCCCTTCATTGCTTCCCAGCTAACGTTTTTTCCAGACGCTGCAGCTGCGCCCTTACGGAGCCGTCATAAACCGTCGACCCAATGCGGGTTATCAACCCCCCGATCAACGACTCATCTGTTGAAAAACTCATTCGCACTTGCTTACCCGTCTCTGCAAGCAGCTTCTTCTTCAACGAGCTTACGACGTTTTCCGGCAAGGGTCGCGCCGAGATTACCTCGGCACCCAGCACACCCGCGCGTTCATCAAGCACCTGGGCCAACCGAATGTTAATCTCTCCAAGCTCTGTCAATCGCTGGTTCTTTAGTAGCAGCTGCAAAAAATTCGCCGTCGTTTGTCGCACCTTCGTCCGCTGCACTAAGTCGGACAGCACTTTGTGTTTCTGCTCGTATGGAATGGTGGGGTTACGAAATACTTCCTGCAGGTGCGGATTTGAGTTGATCATTCTTTCCCAGCCCGCCAACTCAACTTGTACTGCAGCAGTCTCTGCTCTGGCTAGTAACACGTCCGCCAGCGCGCCGGCGTATCGCCGCGCCACAACCTCTGAGCTCACGACGCGACCCTCCCCAGTTCCTCCACGCTTTCGCTTATCATCCGCGTGTCGTCCTCTGGGCGAATTTCCCGCCGGATCAGTTCCTCAGCCATGCGAACGCTCTCCGCCGCCGCGAAGGCTCGCAATTCCTGCCTGGCAGCCTTGCCGGCAATTTCTATCTCACGTCGCGCGTCCTCGCGCAACTTGCTCATCTCCATCTCAGTCGCGCGCAAGATTCGCAGCCGCTCCGCTGCTGCTTCAGCCTTTGCTTTTTCCCTAATCGCGTCCACCGCTGCAGCCAAATTTACAAGACGGCCTTCGACCTCTGCGAGTTTCGCCAGCGCCGCGTCCCTCTCCTCACGCGCTTTTATTAACTCTCTCTTTATCTGCTCGCGCCGATTGTGCAGCGCATCCGACAGTGGCCGGCGCAACAAGTAGATCCCGAAGCCAAGGAACACGAAGAGATTAACGAACTTCCAGAGCTCCAAGCCTGGATAGTTCATCCACCACGGAATGCCCCCTTCTTCGAGTGCTTCAAAAACTAACAGCGTAACGAACATGCACTTTCCTGCTGCCGGTCATTTCCTATAGCACCTTACCCAACGCGACGGCCCAAAATGTGAGAGCTAATTTCCGCGCCTATCCTTCCCGCCTCACCAGCCAGCGTTTCGCGTGCAGCCGCGGCCTGCCGCCCCACTTCATCCTTCTCGCGGTTCAACAACCCGCTGATTTCCTGTCGCAACTTATCGACCTTCGCCACTCTCTCATCGAGCGCGCCGGCCCGCTCCCGCTCCAGCAGCAAATAACCCTCTGCACGCGCTTCACGCAATCTCTGCTCGTACAGGGCGAGTCTCTCAGCGACGCTCGCCATCGTGGCCTTCGCCTGCCTCAGGCCGCCGCGCGTCTCCTTCTCCCGCTCTTCAAGGATACGATTGATTGGTTTAAATAGCGTGAGGTTCAGTATTGCTATCATCCCCGCAATCACGAGGATATGAACGAAGAGAGTGCCATCCGGCACCAGTTGAATCGAATTCTCCGCAAAAGCAAGCAGTACCATGCCGCACTTCTAAGTCGTCCAGTATCGCTCGAACACATAGCGACTTTCCGCAAAACGCCCCGGCTCAAAAGTTTCGCAGTCTAGCACGTGCTGAAAAAAGCGGTCAAGCAACGCCCTTACGCGGTGGCGTGCGAACATGCGAGTTACTCCGGCCACCTTCTCCACTATTCGAGTCGCTTTTTTTTCGCTTACACTACCAGTACCAAGGCGATCTCTTCAAAGCAAGCCGAGCCCTTTCAAGCTCCCCTTGTACTAAGTACTATGGCTCACCCAGGCCTATTAGTGCGGCACGACCCAGGCCCCGCCCGGGCGACGCGTTGCGAGGGTCGCTGTACATTGTACAAGTCAACCCGCCGCCGCGTCGGCCCTGGGTGCCAGCAAGCGAAACACTCGGTCAAGATCCTGCGCGCTGTAAAACTCGATCTCGATCTTGCCGCCAGGTACCCCTTTACTTTGTACAATGCGTACGCGGGTTCCCAGCCGGCGTCGGAGCTTTCCCTCAGCGGCCCGCACGTTGGCGTCAGTTGCCTTTGCCTCCCGCGGTTTCGTTGGGCGCGTCCCACCCTCACCCAGTTGCCGAATCATCCGTTCCGTCTCTCTGACAGAGAGTTCCCGTTCAATGACCTTCCTTGCGGCACGTCGCTGAAGGTCGAAGTCCGCCGTCCCCAGCAGCGCCCGCGCGTGGCCCGCAGATAACCGTCCCTCTTGCACCAACCTCTGTATGTCTTCCGGAAGCCGCAGTAGACGAAGATAGTTGGTGATATACGAGCGGTCACGACCGACGCGGCTCCCTAACGACTCCTGGGTCAGCCCTATAGTGCTTATTAACTTCTGATAGGCTTGCGCTTCCTCTATGGGGTTCAACTCTTCCCGTTGGATATTCTCGATCAGCGCTAGCTCCAGCAGCTTATCGTCCGGCACATCCCTTATAACTACAGGAACACGCTCCAAGCCGGCCTGCTGCGCCGCACGCCAGCGACGCTCTCCAGCCACCAACTCGAAACGCCTGCCCCGTTTTCTTACGAGCAACGGCTGTACGATGCCGTTCGCGGCGATCGACTGGGCCAACTCCGTCAACCGCCGATCGTCAAAATAACTACGCGGTTGCATCGGGCTCGGGTCAATCAGGTCCGTGGGGATTTCCTGTGACGAGTCGCTGTCAATAGTCGTCCTGTCCGCTGACAGCAGCGCGCCCAATCCCCGGCCCAAAGCCTTTCGTGTCATGGGCAAGTATCTCCTTGGCTAGCTGGAAGTAGGCCTCAGCCCCCTTTGAGTGCACGTCATAGATAATTATCGGCTTTCCGTAGCTTGGCGCTTCCGCAAGCTTGACATTCCGCGGTATGACCGTCTCAAAAACCTGTTGACCGTAGAAGTCGCGTAGGTCCGAGGCTACTGCCGACGAAAGATTGGTCCGTTCATCGTACATCGTCAGCAGCAAGCCCTGGATGGTGAGCGCCGGGTTGTGGAGCCGCCGTATACGAGCCAATGTGTCGAATAACTCTGTGACTCCTTCCAGTGCGTAATATTCGCATTGGATCGGAACCAGCAGAGACTTGGCTGCGGTGAGCGCGTTAAGGGTCAACAGTCCTAGCGACGGCGGGCAATCTATGATGATGAACTCGTAACTCTCCTCAATGGACTCCAGCACGGTTCGCAAGCGGAATTCCCGCTGGTCCATATCGACCATCTCTATTTCAGCGCCAGTCAACTCTTTGTTGGCCGGGAGCAGGTGAAGGGAGGGAATTTGTGTCGGGAGAATAAGGCTTTCGAGCGGTTCACCCAGCACTAGAGAATGATAGAGGCTCTTGCGGAAACTCCCGCGATCTATGCCGATTCCGGAAGTGGCGTTACCCTGGGGATCGGCGTCCAGCAGTAATACAGGAATTCCGGCGCTGGCAAGTACGGCCGACAAATTAACGGCGGTGGTTGTTTTACCTACGCCGCCCTTCTGATTTGCAACTGCAATTGTCTTGGCCATCCGCTCGAGCGCAAGCGCGCGCGCCTAAACTAACACACCCCGGGATGAACTTCTACCGAGCCCTAACGGCAAATGGTTTTATCCGTCTTCGGATCCCAAGGGGGCGATGTTTCACGTGTCCCCTTCGCGCCCGGGGATCCGTGAAACCCAACTCACGCTGCCCTCTTCCCTACACTCAGATGCACCAACAGCGTCGCTAACGCTGCGCTAGTCATCCCCGAAATTCTCCGCGCCTGCCCGAATGTCGCCGGCCTGGCCCGTTCCAATCGCTCCACCATCTCATGCGAGAGACCGCTAAGCCGCCGATACTCCAGCTCGGACGGAATTCGCAAATTATCGTGCTGCTGCAACCGCTCCAATGTCGCCCTCTGGGCCTCGATGTAACCTGCATACAGAGCGTCAGCGAGCGCCGCCTCCAAATCCTCTGCGATTACCATAGTCCTTTCAGCCGCAGGCAGCAGTGCCAGGATCAACTCCGGCGTCACCCCAGGCCGCTTTGCCAACTGGCCCAATGTCAGAGAATCCCCCAGCTCCTGGCCGAGCCGGACGCTAATGGCAGCGTGGGCCGCATCGGAGCGCTTCAGCCGCCGCTCATCCAGGACCTTCCGCAGCCTTGCTATCCGGTCTCGCCTCGCTTGAAATCGTTCCCACTCATGATCTCCCACCAACCCCAGATTGCGCCCATAAACGGAGAGCCGTGCGTCCGCGTTGTCATGCCGCAGCGCCAACCGGTATTCAGCACGTGACGTGAAGATTCGATAAGGCTCATCAACGCCCTGGGATATGAGGTCGTCAATTAGCACGCCAATATATGACTCCTCCCGACGCAACCGAAAATTCTCTCGGCCTCTTACCCAAAGCGCGGCGTTGACTCCGGCAACAAATCCCTGGCAGGCGGCCTCTTCGTACCCGGTAGTACCGTTTATCTGCCCGGCGTGAAATAACCCGCCAACACGGGCCGTTTGCAGATCTGGGCCAAGCGTCCGCGGGTCGACATAATCGTATTCAATCGCGTAGCCAGGCCGAATAATTCTGGCCTCCTCCAGGCCCGGGATCATTCTCACCAATTCCTGTTGCAATTCTGCCGGGAGCGATGTCGAAAACCCATTCAGGTACACCTCATTTGTGCCCTGACCCTCGGGCTCCAGAAAAAGTTGGTGCCGCTCTTTATCCCCAAACTTTACAATCTTGTCCTCTATCGACGGACAATAGCGCGGACCCACTCCCTTTATCTTGCCTGAATACAGCGGAGACTCATGAAGATTATCCTTGATTGCGCCGTGCATTCTCGCATTCGTGTATCCAATGAAGCAGTTGATCTGTTCCTGCTCGATAGACTCCGTCGAGAATGAAAAGGGCACGGGCCTTTCGTCCGGCGGTTGCGGTACAAAAGCTTCCCAGTCGATTGTCCTTCCATCCAGCCTTGGTGGCGTACCTGTTTTCAATCTTCCCACAGGGAAACCAAGCCGCTTGAGGCTTTCAGCCAAATCAACCGAAGCCGGCTCGCCCGCCCTTCCTGCGCTGTAGCTTCGCCGTCCCGTATGGACCAACCCGTTCAAGAACGTTCCTGTGGCGATTACTACCGCCCGGGCCCTCAACCTCCGAGTGTCTTGCATCTCCACTCCGAAGACCACATCATCACGCACCACCAGATCGACGACCATTCCCTGTCGCAAGTGCAAATTTGGTGTAGCCTCGAGTACAGCTCGCATCTCCCGCCGGTAGAGCGAGCGGTCTGCCTGCGCCCGCGGTGACTGAACTGCCGGCCCCCGCGAGCGATTTAGCAGACGAAACTGAATTCCGGTTCGATCGATAACCCGGCCCATAATCCCGCCCAGCGCGTCGATCTCTCGAACCAGATGCCCCTTTGCGATTCCGCCGATGGCTGGATTGCATGACATCTGCCCGATCAGGTCCAGATTCAAAGTTACCAACGCCGTTTCCGCTCCTAACCGTGCAGAAGCTGAAGCCGCCTCACAGCCGGCATGTCCGCCACCTATGACAACCACGTCAAAGAGTTCATCGAATGGCATCACTATTTTCCAATACAGAAGGTAGCGAAGATTCTCGACAAGACTTCCTCTGGAGTAGTCTCCCCGGTTATCTCACCCAGGAACCTCAGCGCGTTGTGCAATCCCACCAGGACCAACTCCTCACTGGCACCCTGCTCCAACAGCGAACACGCGGCTTCCAGCTCAGTCTTCGCTCTACAAACTTGATCGTAGTGCCGAGCATCACTTATTAAAACCGTGGCCTCTTCCGAGTCGATGGTTCCAAACGGCTCCAGTATAGCAGCCCAGAGTCTATCGACGCCGTGCCCGGTTATCGCCGAGACCTCAATCGGTGCGCAACTCTCAATCGACTCCGCGAAACGACTGTCGAAGCCAACGAGGTCAACCTTATTGATTGCCACTACGTGTCTGCGGCCTGACACATCCGCTAGCATCTGCACGTCTTCCGGCAAGAGTTCGGTCGCTCCATCCAGAACCAGTAATAGGAGATCTGCGTCCGCCATGGCCCGCCTTGTACGCTCTATGCCAATTCTTTCGACCGCATCCTTCGCCTCATGCACCCCCGCCGTGTCAGTAAGTAAAATTGGCATCCCTTCAATGGCGATGCTCTCTGTCAGACTATCGCGCGTCGTACCAGGAAATTCGGTGACGATGGCTCGGTCAGCTTTCAGTAACCTATTGAACAGACTAGACTTACCGACGTTCGGCCGCCCTATGATGGCAACCCTTAAACCGTTTCTTAACAAAACCCCACTGCGGAATGTAGAGGCTAATTGACCCAACCTCTGGATGACGTCTTGAAGCTCTTGGCCAAGCTCCTTCATCCTCACTTCGGGCAAGTCGTCCTCGACAAACTCAACGGCCGATTCGAGTGTCACAATAGTTGACAGCAATATTTCCTTCGTGGGTTTCAGCCACTGGGATAACTCTCCATGCAACTGTCTTACTGCGTTGCGCGCTGCGGCCATTGTCTTCGCATCAATCAGATCGCGAATCCCCTCAGCCTGGCTGAGGTTTATCTTACCGTTAGCCAAAGCGCGCAAAGTGAATTCCCCTGGACCAGCGAGCCGCGCGTTAAGCCCGAGTGCAAGATCGATGATCTGTCGCAAGACTACCGGCGAACCATGACAACTCAACTCTACAACATCCTCACCAGTAAAGGAGTGTGGTCCCTTGAAGTAACCCAGCAGGACTTGATCGATGACGCCGCCTGTTTCAGGATCTTTAATGCCCTTCAGCATTACTCTTCCAGCCTGCGGGGAAAAATTCTGCTGTCCAATAAGTGCCCCGGCGATGGCAACTGATTCCGGACCACTAAGGCGGACCACACCGATGGCGCTGCGTCCCAACGCTGTTGCTAATGCGACAATGGTGCTCATGCACTCGACCCGGATGAGAGAAGCAGGCAGGGTCTTGCTCAGGACATGCGTTTCAAACCCACTCGCAGCTTTCGGTCCGCTCCTTCTCCCACGGATTCCGTGTAGAGATCGGTGATATCTGCGAGAGTGAGGTGAATTATTCTTCGCTCATTGGCAGTCATAGGCCCGAAGATGAAGTCGACGCCGGTGGACCGCACACGATCCGCGGCGTGATTGGCCATCGCCCGGAGCTCCGCTTCCCGTGTGGCCCGAAAGCTATGAACGTCACACACGAGGCGCTGGCCCTTGGGGAGCATTCGACCGCGCGCCTGGTTAACGAGATGCTGAAGCGCCTCCAGCAATTCTCCGCCTTCCGCCTGAAGCAAGCCAGCGTCTGGGCCATCCAAATCCAACACACATTGCCCGGGGTCTTCATTCACCGCGACGCTCAGGCTCAATCCGGCGCCATCAAACAACGACTGCAAAAAGTTGGCGGCATCCTTGCAAGCTTCATTCATGATTTCCTTAAGACTCCACTCACCATTGCCACTTGTCAAGCCTGGGACTGCTTCGCCGTGGCCATATTTCTTCGTGCCGTTGCTTGTCGATTTTTGGCCTCGGGCGGTTCCTGATCATCTTCGGACCTGGTCCAACGATTAATGAGAAATTGTTGTGTAAACCCGACTATATTGCCAACTAGCCAATAGACCAACAAACCTGATGGCGCGCCCCACAAAACGTAAAGCATGAAGAGCGGCATCCCAATCGCCATCATCTTTCTTTGCAAGGGGTCAGCTGAGGGCGCAGGAGTGATCAATTGCAGAATGATCATGGTCGCTGCCATGAGGACTTCGAGTATGTGATAGGGATCGCCTGCGGACAGATCTGGAAGCCAGAGAAAGCTCGCCTGCCGAAAATCCAGCGAGATGGTGATGGCCCTGTAGAGTGCGAAGAGAAAAGGCATCTGGATTAACAGCGGCAGACATCCTCCAAGGGGGTTCCCCTCTTTCATCAACCTCAGCTGTTCCACTTGCAGTTCCTTCAGTCGCGGGTCCGTCTGCTTCATCCCCTTGATCTTTTCCTGCAACTCTTTCATCCGTGGGGCAAGTTTCTGAGCTTTCTTCATCGCTTTTGAAGAGCGCCACTTCAAAGGGAAGAACAGCGAGTAGATCACGATGGTGAACAAGATTATTGCAATACCATAACTGTTGGTTAGCTCGCGCAGCCATTTAATGGCTCGCAGAATCGGAACAGCGAGAGGACGAGAAAGCCAACTAAACCAGCCATAATCGATCAACCGCTCAAGATCGGTAACGCGGCCCGTAGCCCTCGTGATTGCCCCACTCTCCGCAGTCAATAAGTAGTGGTCCTTCGGACCCGCATAGACGATGGTGCGAGAGCCGTCCGGAATAATCGGAACCAAAGCCGTCAGCAAGTATCGCTTTTCCTGCTTTGTGCCGTTGGGTGAATCATATTGGACTGTGCGATATTCGAGACCCTCGGTCGGCACTGCCGGAATAGCCACCATTCCGAAATACGTGTCGCCAACACCCGCCCAGTCTACTAATCCTGCAATGCGCAACAGATCCGGACTGTTCTTGTTCTCGTTGATCGATTGCGCCGCGTGGCGCTCCAGTCTGTTGCCCACAAAGGAAATAGCCTCGGGTGCAACTGAATAGAAGCTATAGGCTTTTACGCCCTGGTCCCCGATGCTAGGGCCGATATTTAGCTTGACCTGAGGAACAACCGCGTCACCCCTTTTCATGGTGACTTCAACGTCTGTGCTGTAAGTCGCGCCGTCAAATGTAATCCTCTTCGAAACGATCAGCCCACTACGCTGATCGGCAAGAGCGAAGGTAATGCGTCGCTTCTCGTCGGGGCCCAAAGTGAGTTCAACGTTCTGGTCCTGATTCTCAACTCCTTCAATCCTGTAACTGGTGGTAGCGAGAAGACCATCAACCGCACTATCTCCCGTGGAGAGGAGTAGCGGGCCTTCTGGAGGCTGTCGCGCCAGTCCGGCCGCTGAAATAAGCTCCAGGGGAAGTGGATTCTTCGTGTCACCACCGACTGAATAAATGCTACTGCCACTATTCTTGTTCTTCTTAATAATCCAGCTAACCGCAATGGCGCCCCGACTATCAAGCTTTGCTTCATAGAGTGGTGTCTTGACGGTTACCGTACGATGTGCTGCTTCGGTTGCGGGCAGGATTGATTGGGTAACGGAAGTCGACTGCTGCTGGGGCGTCGGAGAATGTAAAACTGACGGTGCAGGCGTTGCTGCTGTTGGAGTCGGTGGGTTCTCTTGCGGCTGCTTTACCGGAACAAAGTAGCTCCACAAAAACAGAATTGCCGTAGAAATCAGTAAGGCGAGTACTAAACGTTTCTGTTGCATCTATCGTTCGAGGCTGAGTCGACTGGTCCCATGCAGCAACCTATTTGTGCTTGACGGGATCATAACCACCAGCACTGAAGGGGTGGCAGCGCAGCACCCTCCAAGCGGCCAGAGCTGAGCCCCGCAGAACGCCATAACCCCTGATCGCGTCGATGGCGTACTCTGAACAAGAGGGAACGAATCTACAGGCAGGTGGAAGCAGCGGTGATAAAGCCAGCTTGTAAAACCGAAGTATTGATATCAGGATTATCTTCACTTAACCGTGAGCCCCTATTGCGTTCTCGTGGCTCGCTACATCTTCCAGGACGGTTTCAAACTCAGTGAGCACGCCTGCTATCTTCACCGACGCCGTCTCCCTTCGCGCGTTCAGCACCCAGTCATATTTGAGCCGCAGACCCTGCAAGGCCACTTCCTTCAAGCGAAAGGCCTCCCGAACCAAACGCTTCGCTCGATTCCGGTCTACCGCCTTGCCCAGTGCCTTCCTGGAAGCTGTTATTCCGAGGCGATGGTCAGAATAACTATTGGGCAAGACAAAGACGGTAAGCAGCGACGCCTCGTAACGTTTGCCCTTACGATATACTTTTTGAAAATCGCTCCTTCGTCGAAGACATTCGCTCATAGATCGCCGGAGCTACTCAGAGTCCCGGTTTCAGTAGTGGGCCGGCGTCAGGCGCTTGCGGCCCTTTGCTCGCCTTCTCTTAAGTACCAGCCGTCCCGCTTTGCTCGCCATTCGCGCCCTGAAGCCATGCGTCTTTGCGCGTCGCCTATTGTTTGGTTGAAAAGTGCGTTTCGACATAGAGGCCATTTCTCCCGCTAAACGAAAAGGGTAAGACTAACTGCCACCTTTCCCTATGTCAAGAAAGGCTCTCTCAGGGCAACGATGTCCTAAAACAGTTCTCCTTATCGAGTTAACCCGGATGGGCCCACCTGGTCGAGGACTCCTTGGGATCATTCCTGTTTTATGGTTCTCCGACCCTTGATAAAGCCATTTCTCGTGTGTTAGTCTCCGTCCGCTTCAGGCAGCGGCCCCACCTGTAAGTCGTTGAAACATATATGCTTAAAGCGTTACTTTAACTAATGGGAAGGTCTTTTCCACCGGCTGTGGAAAATTCTGTGGAAATTGTTCTGTTCCGT
This sequence comes from Pyrinomonadaceae bacterium, assembly GCA_035283325.1. Taxonomy (GTDB): domain Bacteria; phylum Acidobacteriota; class Blastocatellia; order Pyrinomonadales; family Pyrinomonadaceae; genus PSRF01. The sequence goes on from DATEUF010000056.1 coordinate 43,955, forward strand.
CGAAAGTGCCTCGTACCTAACAGCCGCGCCGCTTTAAGCACTGCAGCGGTACGGTCACTTCCGCTGGTTGTGTGTACGCTTTCCCGACATCCGCACAACTCTTTAGATTCAATTAGCAGGCCTCGGCAATAGATAGAGGGTTTCCATGAGTGTAGCGGTTGAACGGAGTATTTGGGACGGCATTCTTCATGCAATCAAGAGGAAGCTGAGCGGAGAAACATTTGAGACGTGGTTCGATGCCATCCAATGTGAGGCGGTTGACAAACCGGGCCGCTTCATTCAACTTCGAGCTCCCAATCAAGTGGTCAAAGATTGGGTCGATATCAACTATTCAAATCTGCTTGACCAGTCGTTGTCGGAGGTGAGTCTCGGCGGTTACTCAGTTCGCTGGACGATCGCTGAAGAGAAATCTAATACTACGTCCGGGCCTGTGGCCGATCACCCCTATTCTTCATCTCATAATCAACAGTCCGGCGTATCTCCCAGCAACCACTCGGAAGTAACTCAAGGCCCGGAATCCTCGACAAGATCCCTCACTGAACGTTCGCTGAATGCCAAATACACTTATGACAGCTTCGTCGTCGGTTCATGTAATCAGTTTGCCCATGCGGCTTCGGTTGCTGTTGCTGAGACTCCCGGGAAGACCTATAACCCGCTTTACCTGTATGGCGGTGTGGGTCTGGGCAAAACACACCTGATGCATGCGTGCGGAAACGCCATCAAGCACAAAAACCCTCACCTGAAACTCTGTTATCTTTCGTCCGAACGCTTTATGAATGAGCTGATCAATGCCATTCGTTACGATAAGACGCAAGGTTTTCGGGAAAAGTATCGATCTGTTGATGTTCTTCTGATAGACGATGTGCAATTTATGGCCGGCAAAGAGCGCACGCAGGAGGAGTTTTTTCATACTTTCAATTCGCTTTACGAACAGCAGAAGCAGATTGTAATTAGCTCCGACTGCCCACCACGTGAAATTCCGACTCTCGAAGAACGCCTCCATTCCCGCTTTGAGTGGGGACTGATTGCGGATATCGAACCTCCTGATCTGGAGACAAAGGTCGCCATCTTTAAGCGTAAGGCAGAGATGGTGGGAGCTTCCGTCCCCGACGATGTCGCCCTGTTTGTCGCCAGTCGAGTAAAAAACAACATTAGAGAACTAGAGGGTTCTCTGGTTCGCCTGGTTGCTATGTCTTCTTTGAAAGGCGAACCGATTTCAAAGGCATTAGCTCAGGATGCCATCCGCAATATCGCAAACGAGGAGGACGATGGAGTTATTACGATTCAACACATCCAGAAAGCTGTTGCCGCACAGTATCGAATTAGCGTTGGTGAGTTGCTCTCTAAGAGTAATGCGCGTCAGTTTTCATTGCCTCGTCAAATTGCCATGTTCTTGTGCAAGCGTCTCACGCGACACAGTTATCCCGAAATCGGCCGGGCATTTGGCGGCAAGCATCACACGACGGTGATCCATTCCTTCGCAAAGATAGAGTCGCTTATGCGAACTGACTCGACCCTGCAGAAGATCATCAGCGATATATCTGAAGGCCTGCATAAGTGATCTTTTGTTTTTTTATCTATCGCAAACTCGGTTGCCTTCTACCCTTTCAGCCAGTATTGAGTTAAGCTTGCCGCAAAGAGATTTTCACAGTCGTGATAGCACAGGTTTGTGGAAACCAGTGGAAATGAATCACTGCTCTGAGTCGTTAACAAACGCAGAATTATTGTCCTCATTACTTTCACTGCCGCAGTGTGGATGCAAATGAGGTACTCGCGACTACTTAGCTGTATTTCCACAGAATCAACAGGCGCTACTCCTACTACTATAAAGAAATAGAGAGTTTTGGAAATTAGTAGAAATCGATTGCGAGAGGTGAAAGTAGAAAAATGAGTCAGCCAGTCACTGCTAAAGCGCCGGTCAATATGCAGTTTGTAGTAAGTAAGCAGAACCTGCAAAAAGAACTGAGTTTTGTCCAGGGCGTAGTAGAAAAGAAGAACACTATTCCGGTGCTTTCAAATATTCTGATTGAGTCAGTCGGTGAAAGCACCATTCGCATAATCGGAACCGATCTCGATGTGACCGTACGATGCGACATGGACGCGGAAGAAATTGGTAGTCCTGGTTCGATTTGCGTCCAGGCGAGGAAGTTGTTTGAAATAGCCCGGCTGTTACCCGATGCTCCGGTCAGTTTTACCAAGGAAGAGAACGACTGGGTAACAGTCAAATGTGATCGTGCAAAGTTTAAGATGGTGGGTATTTCTCGCGATGCTTTTCCTGAGGTCCCCAGTTTTAAGTCGGCGCCGACCCGAATCGCGGCCGCTATTCTGAAATCTTTCATTGACCGGACGATTTTTGCAATCACTCAGGAAGAATCGAGATACACGCTTTCCGGAGCGAAATTCATTCTCGACAAAGCCGGCGCGAAAATGATTACCACTGACGGTCACCGCCTGGCCTACGTTGAAAGAATGACAAACAGCGAAATAAACGAGGCCGTTGATACACTGATACCGCGAAAGACGCTGGCGGAATTGACAAAGCTAACCTCAGGGTACGAAGGAGAGATCAGTCTCGGAATGGACGAGAATCATCTCTATTTTGAAGTTGGGCCCAGACTTCTGATTTCGAGGATGCTTTACGGGCAGTTTCCTAATTACGAGATGGTACTGCCGAAGAACAATGACAAATCGATTGAGTTAGACAGCGCTTCGCTCAATGCTGCCATCCGGCGAGTGGCGCTAATGGCTGACGAGCGCTCGCATGCTATAAGGTTTCACGTGGAGCCAAATCAACTCGTAATCACATCGCAAAACGCCGAAGAAGGCGAGGCCCATGAGACGATTCAGACAGACTATAGCGGTGAAGAATCCGATATAGGCTTCAATGCCCAGTACCTGCAGGATTTCCTCAATGTTATCAGCGACGGTAAGGTTGTTTTTGAGTTCAAGGACGGGAACTCGCAGGCCCAGTTTCGTCCCAGCGACACAGGTGAATACGATTACAAATATATCGTAATGCCAATGCGCATTTGATGAAGGGCCGCGGCGCCAGATCTTCTTTTACCGAGTGACGTGAAAGTCGCACCAGGATTAGATAGAGAATAGCGCATTGCCAGCTAAGCGGTTCTGGTAACTTCCTTTTGTCGGGACATCATAAATTGAGCAATTGCTTTTGACTTCCAGGGCACTACGTCCCTTTGAGTCTTGTCTGGAATACTTCATCCTTTCCCTCCACAGCCAACGGTCTTCCTCGGTTGGGCCATATGTTAGAATCAAGTCATGTACCTCGACTTTATTGAGGCCCACAACTTTCGGAACCTTGCCGGTAAGATAACCTGGGGACGTCGACTCAACATAATTCATGGCAGCAACGGTCAGGGAAAGACTAATTGGCTGGAAGCGATCTATCTTCTGGCGCGCAGCAAGTCCTTTCGCACACAGCGGTTGCAGGAAGCCATCAAATTCGGTGGAGAACTAGCGGTTGTGAAAGGGCAGGTCGTCGGCGGGAACGACGTTCGTAGAGATCTGCGGGTGACCCTGCAGGGAAATACTAAATGGATTTCTGTAAATGAAAAGCGGGAACCACTCCATCGGTATTTGAGTCAACTCCAGGTATTTGCCTTTACCGCGGATGAATTGGAGGTGGTGAGAGGTGTGCCGGAAGCGCGACGCCGCTTCATTGATCGAGGAATATCATCCCTGCAACCCGCCTATGTTCAGACGCTCACCTCCTACAACAAGGTATTAAGACAGAAGAATAAGATTCTCCAGGACGCAGCTGAGCGTGGAATACGGCTCGAGGAGGTAGCAGAACTCCTGTTCCCCTGGAATGACCAATTGGTAAGCCTGGCGACACGAATTCACTCGGCCCGGATAAATTACGTCGGATTGTTGGGCGCGCAACTCGAACACACACTCTTCGAGCCTTGTGAAGTTCAACTGCGGTACCGTTCGTCACTTGATGGTAAGGGTGACCTGAATCATTACGAAGCAGTGCTGGCGGAGCGCTTGGGTCTGCGCTTGCCAGCTGAAGTAGCTGCTGGCCACTCACTTTTGGGTGTCCATCGCGATGAGTTGGAGATACTCTTCAGGGGCCGGGAAATGAGGGTTTTTGGCAGTTCCGGGCAACAGCGTAGCGCATTGCTATTATTAGACTTAGCAGCGATTTCGTTGTATAATTTAGAGCATCGAGATTATCCGATTTTTGTCATCGACGACGTCGATGCAGAGTTGGACGAAAACAGGATCACGCAGCTTCTGGATTACCTTGACGGTCGCACCCAAACTTTCATCACTACCTCCAAGAGGAATCAGGTCGAAAGCTTTCTATCCAGGGCAGGGGTTTACGAGATTCAGAACGGCAGTGTGTTGTCTCAGCAGCCGCTTACGAGTAACTGTGTGATGGCTGCAGGGGCGGGTGAGGGAGATTAGATTGCTTGGTGGAAAGATGAGAAATGAGGTAAGGGCTTGGCAACTGCAGGAACGACAGGTACGACAGTGACAGACAAAAAGGGGCAGTCTTACGATTCCTCCTCGATCACCGTGCTGGAGGGTCGTGACGCGGTCCGCAAACGTCCGGCGATGTACATCGGATCAACGGGAGAGCTAGGTCTTCACCACCTGGTCTATGAGGTGGTTGATAATTCAATCGATGAGGCGCTCGCCGGATACTGCGACAGCGTTGAAGTGACCATCCACCTCGACAACTCCGTCACAGTCGTCGATAACGGACGTGGTATACCAATTGACGAGATTAAGAAAGAAAAGCGATCCGCGGCGGAAGTCGTGATGACGAAACTACACGCCGGCGGCAAGTTTGATTCAAATGCTTATAAGGTTTCTGGCGGGTTACACGGTGTCGGTGTTTCGGTCGTGAATTTCCTTTCCGAGGCTCTGCGTCTGGAGATCTGGCGCGACGGAAAGACTTACGAACAGGAGTATGTGCGCGGAATCCCTGTTGCCCCGCTCAAACAGACCGGGAAGACGCGCAAGCGTGGCACCAAGATTACTTTCAAGCCCGATCAGCAGATTTTTGACGTCACTGCCTTCAGCTTCGACAAGCTCTCAGAACGGCTGCGAGAGAAAGCCTTTCTTAACAAGGGTATTCGCATCAACATTAGAGACGAACGCGAAGAACCGGAGCGCTCGCATGAGTTCTACTACAAGGGCGGTATTGCTGAGTTCGTCAAGCACCTGAACAAGAATAAGTCGACGCTGCACGATAAGCCGATCTATTTTGAAAAGGAGAGTGAGATCCTTTCGATTGAGGTAGCCATTCAATACAACGATGGCTACGACGAGAAGGTTTATTCGTTTGCTAATAATATCAACACTGTAGATGGCGGCACCCACCTTTCCGGTTTCCGATCGGCTTTTACGCGCACAATCAACGCCTACGGGCAATCCTCGGGCCTGGCAAAAAATTTCAAGGGCTCGCTCACCGGGGATGACGTGCGCGAAGGGTTGGTCGCAGTCATTTCTGTCAAACTTCCTCAGCCCCAGTTCGAGGGACAGACTAAAGGCAAGCTGAACTCGGACGTAAAAGGAGCCGTTGAGTCGTTCCTCAATGATCGTTTAACGGAATACCTGGAACAGAATCCCACCGTCGCGCGCAGGATTGTGGGCAAGTCTCTGGATGCGGCGCGGGCCCGCGAAGCAGCGCGCAAGGCGCGAGAGATAGTGCGCAAGGGGGCACTGGGCTCAACGATGCTTCCCGGCAAACTCGCTGATTGTCAGGAGCGGGATCCGGCGCAATCGGAGATTTACATTGTGGAGGGTGACTCAGCCGGGGGTTCGGCCAAACAAGGCCGGGACCGGCGGAATCAGGCAATCTTGCCCCTCAAAGGCAAGATTCTGAACGTAGAAAAAGCCCGGTTCGACAAGATGCTGGGCCATAGCGAGATCAAATCGCTCATCACCGCGCTCGGAACAGGAATTGGCAAGGAGGATTTTGACGTCAACAAGCTCAGGTATCACAAGATCATTCTGATGACAGATGCCGATGTGGACGGGTCTCACATCCGCACGCTTCTGCTGACCTTTTTCTATCGGCAGATGGCCGAACTGGTGGAGAGAGGACATGTGTTCATCGCGCAGCCGCCGCTGTTTAAAGTGAAACGCGGGAAGAAAGAGGAATACATCAAAGATGAAGGAGCGATGATCCGATATCTGATGCGCATGGCAACTGCTGATATGACCGTCAAGTCGGCCGGTGGCAAGCATGAAATAGAAGGAAAGGAGCTGGCCCGTTTATTGGAGCGAATGGTTGATCTGAAGCGTTACTCTGAGCGCGCCGCGCGCCGGTTGTGTGGAGATTCGGATCTGTTGGAAAAGCTGCTGGCAGCATTTGCTGGTAAGAAGGGAGTGCTGCGCAAGGAAGGCGCTACTCTCCGTAGGATCTTTCAAGATGGCGAGCAGATGCGGGTAGTGGAAGGCGTATTGTTGAAGGCCGGTTACCAGGCCGAACTTTCACCAGATGAAGAGCATGGCCTCTGGGAGATTCAAACCACGACGAACTCTGGTTTGAACATTGTAATTGATTGGAACTTCGCCAGCTTTGTGGAGTTTCAGAAGGCCGTTGAAATCTACATGAGCCTTGAAGAAAGGCTTGCACCCCCATTTGTTAGCGGACAAAACGGAGCGAAAGAGGAAATTCCCACCCGCGACGCCTTGCTCGATAAAGTGTTAACGGCAGCCAAGAAGGACTTGACGATCCAGCGGTATAAGGGTCTGGGGGAAATGAACCCGGAACAGTTGTGGGAGACCACCATGAATCCCGAGAAACGTACGTTGCTCCAGGTTAGAATCGACGATGCTGTGGAGACTGATGAAATCTTTACGGTATTAATGGGGGACGCTGTGGAGCCGCGCCGTAAGTTTATCGAAGACAACGCGCTCGATGTTAGAAATCTGGATGTCTAGTTGGCTCCCGGGGCTCCCCTGGCAAAGTGGCGGTCCGGTGGGCGCTCACGAAACCTTTCTACACGAAACCGGAAGAGCCTGAGCGGGGCAGTTGCCGAAAGGCCTGCCTTACGAGCAGCAATCTCAACCTGATGCGCAGCTGAATCGACTCCCTCAATGTCGGGCAATAGCAGGCCTCGATGCAATCCGGCTTCGTCTTCCACGACCACTCCATAAGTAGCCGGATCGAGGTCCTCAAATCTTGCCGGTTCCGGTTCTGAAAGAATGTCGACGGAATAGAAGAGATCCTCTAATTCACTGGCTTGTACGGGGCGGAAACGAGGGTCGCGTATCGCTGCATTAATTGCATTGGTCGTCAATTCCTCAAACAGCATGTCTTTGATCGGTTGAATAGTTCCGATGCAGCCGCGCAACTCTCCGTCGCGAGTTTTGATGGAAACAAAGCAGGCGGCGCGTGCAGCCAGCAACGAATCCTCGGCAATGCTGGGTTCCAGCAGTTCGCCTGACAGCACGAAGCGTTCTACAGCTTCCCGGGCAAGAGCCGGTAGAACGAGAGCGGCATCCAGATTACTGGCAACGACCGAACCCCCAGTTTGCGAGAAGCGCTGTTCGGTATCGTGTTTGTTTGTCAGTTGCGCAACCAGGTATCCAACGCCGAACGGCGCTTCGTAGCTCAGTACTTCGCAAGCGTACGGCAACTCCCGGGCAATACCCAGAGCTACAAGCAACGAGCGATATCCACATTCACCAGCAAGTTTGCGAAGGTTCTGATCGAGGTTAATGATTCGTTCTGGCGTGTTGCACTTGAGGGCATCGATGATCTCTTGATCGAACTTATGGGCGGAGGGATTGTAGCCTGCCGGCGCTTCAGGTTTAAGCCTATGACTCAAATCACCGCTGGCTAGGAACGCAATTGGCCGGTCAATTACGTCGGCAGCTTTCCTGACGCATTCACCAAACAGCAAGTGCTCGTCATTAGAAAGAAAGCTGTAGCCAAGGGCTACTACGCTGCCCTGCCACCCGTTTCGCTGCAGAAAATAGAGCGGTACTGCTGTTCCATGATCCAACTCGTATCCAGCGAGCCCCATTACGTTTAGTCCCTGCTCCGCGGCGATTTTGGTGATCTTGTCAAGCAACTCCTTGTCCAGCGGGGCTTCCACTCCGGTCCCGGGTGCACGGAAGTTTGAAAAATCGCCATGAAGAGACGAGCCCAGGTAAGCTACAAACGCATGAGCATCTAGTGGGGCGTGAGGAGAGATAAGAACGACGGTTTTCGCGCCGCTGGCGATCAAACGCCTGGTAAACTCCCGCATCGCATCGATCGAGTCTCGCACCTCAGCGATCGAGTCACCCCCAACTTCAGGCACCATTATTGGGGGATGAGGAGCAACGCCAGAGAAAACTATGCAACTCTCGTTTCTCATCTCAGCTCCTCCCCACCGGAGTAAAGAGTGGGTGGTGTGACTGACGCGCGTGGCCTGCGTCAGTCTGTGGCATGATATATACCAGTGGGCGCTACGAAAACAATCCAATTCTAGCACGTACTAATAGCTAACCAGTTAAAATAAGGAGACTGGGTCGTTTACAATGTTGAACTCGGGCGCTACCCACGCGGCAAAATCTTGGGGAGCATGGCAAGGCCAGCAACGATTGCCATGCTGATTCCAATCCAAAAATATCTATCATCGCCGGTGCCATAATTATATTATTTCGCGGTTAACTCGTATACCGTCTCTTTAAAGAGATTTTCCAATGACCTTTGATGTGCTGATTGTGGGGGCAGGCCCAGCTGGCTCATTCGCTGCCGAACGATTGGCGCGCGCGGGCGCGCGCGTGATGATGTTTGATGGCCGCCCGCAAGGTCAGCCAAAACCCTGTGGTGGAGGCGTGACTGCAAAAGCGTTGAAAGCCTGGCCTCATCTGCTCAACGCAGTAGGACGCACTGTTACGGACCTTGAATTGTATTCACCCTCTGGCAAGCGGCTGCGCCTGGAGCTGGAGGAACCATTTGCAATCTATTCGCGCATTGCCTTCGATGCTTATTTGCGCGATCGCGCATTGCAAGCCGGCGCCCGGATCTGCGCCGCCAAAGTGTCGACGCGAAGCGTCAGGCGAACAGAAAGGGGCTGGACCTTGCACATACCGGGTGGGGGGCAATTGTCAGGCCATTTCCTGGTCGGCGCAGATGGAGCAAATAGTGTGGTCGCCAAGATGTTAGCCGGGTCGCTCGCTGCCTCGGAGATGGAGGTGGCGTTTGGTTACAGGGCGCCTTTACCCCCCGGTGAAGAGGCCCCGACTGTTGTAGCCTTCCTTCCCGGGTGGGCCGGTTATGCCTGGGCTTTCCCGCGTCTGGATCACGTCTCCTTTGGCATTGCTACCACACAGGATGCTTTTGCGCACGAACCTCTGGAGGCCCTTTTATGGGATTTTATGCTCGGCTACTATCGGCAACGGGAAGATCCGAAGGCAAATCTGTGGCGCAAACGTAAAGTGGACCAGCAACGAGATATCCGCATGAGAACGGAATTGGCTCGGGTTGCGGAACGATATGCTGCGCGGATTCCAGGGGTAGCAGACAAGACATGGGAATCACGAAAAGTCTGCGGAGCTGACTGGGCGCTTCTGGGAGATGCGGCCGGCTTCGCTGATCCGGTAACGGGCGAAGGCATCTATTACGCACTACGCTCGGCGGAATTGCTTGCAGAATGTTACCTCACGGGCGCGCCAGAGAGTTATGAACACCAGTGGCGTGAAGACTTTGGCCGCGAACTCAAGCGAGCCGCGCAGATGCGTTGCCGCTTCTACGGCAACTTCTGGGGCGCGCCCTTTACGGAACGGATGATTGAGTTTGCCCGCGGGCACCGCGGCATTAAACGGGTGCTGGGTGACCTTGTGGCTGGTCAGCAGTCGTATACGGATCTGAAAAAGAAGCTCGCCCTCAATGCCTTACGACCACTGTGAGATCGAGTCTCAATCAGGGCGCCAGGCGCTTGATGGTCCAGGTGCCGTCTTTCTCAATCTCATAAAGAAGGCGATCGTGAAGGCGACCGGGGCGTCCCTTCCAGAACTCAATTCGCGATGGCTTCAGGCGATAACCACCCCAATGCGCTGGCCGTTCCACGCGCCGGCCACGGTAAATCTCCTCGAGTTCGGCAAATCTCCTCTCCAACTGTTCCCGGCTTTCAATTACGTCACTCTGCGGTGAGGCAATAGCACCTATCTGACTGTCGCGCGGACGTGTTTGAAAATACCGATCCGATTCTTCGACAGAGATTCGCTCCACTGTTCCTTCAATCCGTACCTGGCGTTCAAGTTGCGGCCAATAAGAGACAAGCGTAGCAAAAGGGTTGGCGTCTAACTCCCTGGCCTTTGCACTGCGGTAGTTCGTGAAAAAGACAAAGCCCCGCTCATCTACCTCCTTCACTAAGACCATTCGCGCCGACGGCCTGCCGTCTTTGGTTGCTGTCGCCAGGGTTACTGCATCAGGCAGTGGCAAGTCTTCGCGGCTAGCATCTTGAAACCACCTTTGAAAAAGGCAGATCGGATTAGGGTCCACGCTTCGCTCATCCAACTCCTCGCCTGCATAGATGTTGTCAGGATTTCCCATAATCATCAGACGCTTTCTCTTCTGGCGTAGGGCTCCAACCGGCGGCGGAGTTCTTCGGGGATGCGAACCGTTTCGAAACTTCCGCGCTTCACGGCCGCCAGCACGAAATGAGCATCCGCGATTAGCGCGTCCTCCCCTTTTCGATGTACCTCGAAATCTAGGCGCATAGACTTGTTGCCAAACCGCCCGACCCAGACTGAAACGACGAGCAGGTCATCAAGTTGGGCAGCCCGATGAAAATCGCACTCGAGATGCACTCGAGGCAGCCACACATCCAACTGATCAAAGACCATGCCGTAAGGAAGACCCACGGCACGAAATAGTTCCGTTTCAGCGAACTCGAAGAAGCGAATGTAAGCGCCGTAGAAAATTATCCGAGCGGCATCGACGTCGCCCCAGCGCACACGTTCCTCAATGCTGAACTTTCCAGGTATCAATGTGTCTCCTAGAGAGGATTATTGCTCTAGGTCTGCGAGGAACTTAGCTAATGCACGATTAAACTCTTCGGGTCGTTCCAGATTCGATAGATGCGCAGCAGCTTCGATGATCTCCAAACGCGAGCCACCTATTTCACGGTGCAGCAACTCAGCGTCGGCAATGGGTGTGATCGTGTCCTCGCTGCCGACGATGATCAGTACGGGGGCGATAATTCGTGAAACAAATGATCTCTGGTCCTGCCGCCTGGCCATCCCCTCAAGGGCGGCGGCCGCGCCTTCCGGTCTGGTCCCAATTATCATTGCGCGAACGCGCCTTACTATATCAGGGCGTTTCGCTAAAGTTTCAGAGGCGAGTTGCTTCGGCAGAAGACTATCAGTAATGGCTTCCATGCCTTCTCGCAAAATCTGCGCCGCTTGTGTTGAGCGGTTTGCTTTCCCGTCTTCGGTGTCTGACTGGGCGCGGGTGTCGGCGAGTACCAGCGCCCGCACCCGCAAAGGAAAACGGCGACAAAAGGCAAGTGCAACGTACCCACCCATCGAGAGGCCCGCCAGGGTTGCCCGCTCAATGTCTAACCTATCCAATAGAGCACCAACGTCGAGGGCCATCTCCTCCATCGTCGCCGGAGATGGACCTACATCAGTTTCACCGTGGCCTCGCAGATCGAGAGTGATGATCCGGTGGTGTTCAACAAGCGCTTCCTTTTGTTCCTGCCACATTGAACGATTGAAAGGAAAGCCGTGAAGGAAGACGAGTGGTGGGCCGCTGCCAACGTCGTCGTAAGCAACCTCAATTCCTCTCAATCGCACCCTGGCCATCTAATTATTCCGCTGTTAAAAGTGGCTACCGGCCTGTGTTCAAAAAAAGCTGCTACTTGCGCGCAGGCTCTTGCTCCTGTTCCGCCACCTCTGCCACAACCGAGAGTAATTCCGAAAGTTCGATGGGTTTGGCCAAATAATGCTGGTAGCCGCAGGAAAGTGCCCGCTGCCGATCTTCCTCTTTGGCGTATGCTGTAATTGCCACCGCCGGTATCGAGCTTACCAATCTCGACTTCATTGCCCTTATCTGCTTGATAAGCTGATAACCATCTGCACCGGGCATGGCGATGTCAGAAACGAGCACATCCGGTTTTAGAAGTTTCATGAGTTCAAGTGCCTCGCCGGCAGAAGAGGCGGCGGTCACGCGCGCGCTTTGCTGTGTCAACGCAGCGGTCAACCACTCCAGGGTATCGCGATCATCATCGACGACCAAGACGTGCAAACCGGCAAGTTCGGTAGCAACCTGCACGGATCTTTCCGCCGGAAGGTACGGTGCACCTGCTAAATGGCTGATCAGTGGGAGACATACTACGAAAGAGGCGCCTTTCTCTTCGCCGGCGCTACGTGCCTGAATTGTGCCCCCATGAATTTCCACCAAATGTCTCGCGATCGCCAACCCCAGACCGAGGCCCCCGTGCTGGCGAGTAGTTGTGCTATCCGCCTGTCTAAAACGGTCGAAGACGAAAGGCAAGAATTCGGCGCTAATGCCTTTGCCTGTGTCCTCGACTTCAATCTCGGCGTAAGAATTCCTCTGACGCAAATGCACGCGCACGTGACCGCCAACGGGAGTGAACTTGACTGCATTGGAAACCAGATTCCAGATTACTTGTTGCAGCCTGTTTCCATCGCCTGAGACAACAGTCGGTTGTGACTCTAAGTGAAGCTCTATCTGTATTCCTTTGGCCTCAGCAGTTGGCCGGACCACGTTTACTGCGGCTTCCACCACAGGACCGAGCTCCAAGGGATGCAAATCAAGATAGAGATTGCCCGTGATGATCCGTGACACGTCTAGAATATCGTCGATAATCTGCGACTGCGCTTTGGCATTACGTCTAATCGTCTCGATGGCGCGCGCGGCGGCCTCGTCGTCCAGAGAGCCCCCTTCAAGCATGCGGGACCAGCCCAGGATCGCGGTCAACGGCGTCCGCAGTTCGTGTGAAACTGTGGCCAGAAACTCATCTTTCAGACGATTCGATTCCTCGGCTGTCGCGCGAGCGTTGCTTTCGCGTTCCAATAAGCCCACATTTTCAATAGCCACGGCGCTAAGATTGGCGGCCATGCGCATCGCTGTTACGTGTTCCTCGCTATATCCCGCCTTTTCGTAACTTTGAATCTCGATCGTGCCGATAATGCGACCCATAACGGCCATTGGTACTACGAGCGATGATTGTGGACGCAAACCGTTATCAGGGCCCACAAGAACTGCCGGATGCCCTCGTGTAGCATTCATATAGTCATGGGTGATTATGACTTCGCCGGTTCTCACCGCACGACTATTCGGTCCCATTGCCGTCACTGGCATCGGCGGTAGTTCCGAAGTGTCGATCTCGGTGCCGTCGCCCCAGCCATAGCAGGCCGTCCTAACATCACGCACGGCGTCATAGAGAGAGACGAAGAGCCCGTCGCAGGGAACAGAGACCAAAGTAAATTCTTTAAGGCCCCGAAAGATTGTGATTAGATCTCGAGCCGTCCCCAAGGTCTGGGCCAGACCGGAAATTCGCTCCAGCAGGCGTTCATATTCCGATAGCGCGCGCTGATCAGCTTCACGCAGGGCTTCCTCCGCCCGCCGCCGGGTCGTGATATCGCGGGCTATTCCCTGCACGCCCACGGCTGCTCCGTCTTTATAAGTGAGCCGGCTGCTGATTTCGAGTGTTAACTGGGCGCCTGATTTGGCACAAAAATCCAGTTCATAATTCGTACGTTCTTCACCCGCCAATTTCCGATCAAGCATGTGTGTGGCGGCCTCAAAGGAGGAGGGAGAAAGCAATTCCGTCAGGTTACTGTTGAGTAGCTCATCTCGTGAGAACCCGGTAATTAACTCTCCAGCCTTATTGATTGAGGTAATCTTGCCATCCAGATCCAGCGTGTAGACTATGTCATTCGCATTCTCAACCAACTCTCGGTAACGCTCTTCGCTCTCCCTGAGTGCTGCTTCCGCTCGCTCCCGTTCGACCAGAGTTTTCCGGATGGTCGCTTCTGAATGCTTCATCTCGGCCGCGGATCGTTCAGTAGCCTGACGGGCACGCGCTTGCGAACGCGTCAGCCCAAAAAGGAGCAAACTCAGCAGCACACCCGCGGTGACCGTATAAGGTACATAGCTTTGGCCAGAAGCTTGATCTAGTTCCGGGCGACTCGTAAATGTAATAGTCCACTGCCGGCCAGCAACATTGATCGTAGCAACTCTAAAAAACCTGGGCCGAAAGCCATCCGGCACTGCGGCGCTAAATTGAGTAGAATCATGAATCAGTGTTCCGGCATTTTCCGTGCCCTCATAAACCTTGAAATCCAGGTATGGACGTTTTGTCGGAAGAATTCCGTACAAGAGATCGTCGACCCGAAAGGGACTGAAGACAAATCCAATCAATGCTCCACGCCGCTCAGACTCGTTTGTTATCGGACTGCCATTCCGATAAACCGGGGCATAAATGACGAAACCAGCTTGCTTCTTCTCGTCGATTTCCTGGACCAGTTGTACGCTCCCGGAAGCAGCCGGCCGGCCTGTGTCTCGAGCCTGGTCCATTGCCGCCCGCCTAACCGGATCTCCAGACATGTCATAGCCCATGGCAGCGAGATTCCGCCGATCAAGGGGCTCCAGATAGATGATTGCGTGTCCTTCTCCAGCTCTAGCATCGGGCGATACCTTGGAATCCAGCATGCCTTCAGGCAGCACCTTTTCGAAGAGTGCGCTGTCTTGGTCGGAACCAAGGCGCACTGAAAAACCAATGCCCTGAACACCAGGATAGTGCTCCGCAAGGTCCAACCGGCGCACGAAATCCTTAAACTCGCCGTGTGTTACGCTCTCACTCCCTGCGAACAGTCCCGTGCCGGCCCGTAATAACGCAATGTAGGTCTCAATTCTGCCTTCAATTGACTGCTCAACCTCACGCGTCGTGCCGTTGAAGCGAACCCGGTCTTCAGCCGCGGCCACTTTTGATAAGTAATAATAGACAATGAATGTGAAGAGCAGGCCGATGAGCAGAACCAGATGCGGAAGGAAGGCTCGCCGCGGCCGGTACAAAACTTTCGATTTCAGAGACTTCATTAACGTACTTCGTTTGACCGGGAAAATTTTTGGTCGGGCAGCACTTCTTTTGTTCCGTCTTGAAAGTTCAAGCTAAGAGCATGCGTTGCGCTGGTGGGCGATCAACGAACGCGGCTGGTTCGCCGTCGTAGAAAATCCATCAGAACAAACTGCGAAAGGTTAACGGGATCAGCAAAGTAAGCCTTCCCGTTGGTCATAGCGGTCATCTGCTTTACAAACTCGACCAGGTAGTAATCACTGGCTAGCATGAAAGTGTTAATCATAATTCCGGCTTTGCGACAGGCCTGCACTTCTCGAAAAGTCTCAGCCATAACCAGCGGATCGCCACCCATCGAATTCTTATAAAGCCGTCGCTTTTGTTGATTCTGGTGACTACCGGGCAAAGGGTTCGCCGTCAAAGCCGGTTGCCCAACGAAGCAGGCGGTAGGTTTCCCATCAGTCACCATAACGATCTGTTTCATCTCTTTGCGCTGGGCTTGCAAGATTCTTCGCGAGAGCCTTAGCCCCTCGGCGGTGTTCGTATGATAAGGACCGACCTGGGTTGACACGAGTTTGGCCATGGGGAGTTCTTCGGCCGTATCGTGAAACAGCACTATTTTAAGCGAGTCGCCCGGATACTGGGTGCGAATCAAATGAGCCAAAGCGAGCGCTACCCTCTTTGCCGGCGTGAATCGATCCTCACCATAAAGGATCATGGAGTGCGAGCAGTCAAGCATGACCACAGTGGCGCATGATGATTGATAGTCGCATTGATGAACATGCAGGTCGCGATATTCAAGATTGAGCGGTACCTTAAGACCCTCGCGCTGTATCGCGGATAGCAGCGTCGTGTTGACATCGAGATTGATCGTGTCCCCAAACAAATAAGGTCTGCTGGCGGCAGCCGCTTCGACGCCGGTAGCGAGATGGGCAGTATCGTGACGCCCCATGGAACTCTTGCCGAAACTACCCAGTAGATTTTTTAGAGTTTTGTACCCAAGAAAGTCAAGACCTTTTTCAGTTACTTCAAATTTAATGTTTCGTTCGAGAGGCTCGGAAATCTCAGGAGTGGCCGCCGCTCGTGACCGTAATCTGCGATCGCTGGGCTCTTCCCTCAGGGTCAGATAACCTTCTTCAAGCAGTCGCTCGATTAGTTGATTGAGCAACTCTTCGAGCATCGACCCTTTAAGCTGACCCTCATTCTCTGCCAGCATTTCCTGGATTTGATATTCGCTAAGCAGGCCCTGTTCCAATAAGGCCTCAAGCAGTGCCTGGCGCAGAGCATCAAGCGACGTATCCTGCGGGCGCCGTCGCCGAGTCCAGTAGTAATCGTCGTCGTAGCCGGAGTAGAGCAGCGAATCGGCCAACGCTTCCATAAGGTTGCCGAGGTCGAGAGCGGCGACGTTCAAGCCCTTGAATTTGGAGTAGCGAGTGAATTTCATTGCCGATTTGCGATTGCCAATCGGCAATCAGCTGTACTTTCCCGTCTCGGTGAGGTCATCGTAGATCATGCCGCGCCGATCCTTGCGGGCCTTGGTTACGGCTGTGTAACCACCTTCTTCGTTGCGACTGATCTTGTTTTCAGCGTACAAACCTTCCAGCACAAATTCGCACGCGGGCACCAGCCGAGCCGTTTCCTGCTTCTTGAAATCAAACGGAATCATTGCGGTTTCAATGAGCTCAGGTATGGCACTTAGTAGTCGCTGACATTCCTCCGCCGAAGCCGTATCTGCCAACCGCAAGCTGTTTCCCTGATCAAACCATCGCACCACCGGTGAGAAATCTATACCCACAAAATATCCTTCGAATACCTCACCTGCCGCACGCTTTATGAGGTCCTTGGCAATGCGACTGGCCCCCAATTGTTCTCCCTCATACTCCAACTCCATTTTACCGGTAATGGATGGGATGGCCGCATAAAGATCGGAGATGCGGGGGACAATCTCTTTTTCTTCCGTCAGCAATGCACGCCTTTCAGCATTAGAGACAAGCGACTCAATCACCGTAATCGGAAGGCGTTGTGATACACCCGAATGTTTGTCGACGCGGTTATCATCGCGCGCCTCAAACGCAACCTGCTCAACAATTTCCCGGATAAAAGGGAAAACATACAGCCGCTCTGCCAGTCCATCCCGTGTGGTCCACGCTTCCTGCCGGGTAATCTCAACGCCGGTCTGCAGGTCCGTTGGATAGTGGGTCATAATCTCGGCGCCAATTCGGTCTTTCAAGGGAGTAATGATTTTTCCTCGCGCTGTGTAGTCTTCAGGGTTGGCTGAAAAGATCAGCATTACATCCAGCGGCAATCTTACCGGGTACCCCTTAATCTGAACGTCGCCCTCCTGCATGATGTTGAACAGCCCTACCTGAATCTTTCCCGCCAGGTCGGGTAGTTCGTTAATCGCAAAGATGCCTCGGTTAGCTCGCGGCAACAATCCATAGTGAATTGTTAGTTCATCGCTAAGCAGGTGTCCGCCCTTCGCCGCCTTAATGGGATCAACGTCGCCGATGATGTCAGCAATGGTTACATCCGGAGTGGCCAACTTCTCCACAAACCGAGCATCTTGATTGATCCAGTCGATCCGTGTTTGATCTTCGTGTAGCTCGATGGTTTTCCGGCCGTATGCAGAGATCGGACGAAATGGATCATCATTTACTTCCGACCCAGCAATTATGGGTAGTTGGTCGTCAAGAAGCTCGCTTAATTGCCGAATGATGCGGCTCTTCGCCTGTCCCCGAAGACCGAGAAGAATAATATTGTGTCTTGCGAGAATGGCATTCACCAGTTGCGGAATCACGGTTTCGTCAAAGCCTACAATTCCAGGAAACAGCTTTTCGCGAGCGCGTATCTTTTCTATCAGGTTTCGTCGCATCTCGTCCTTGACGGAGATGCTTTGATAGCCGCTTCTCTTTAGTTCCCCCAGTGTTCTTGGTTGTTCCATTATTTTCTCATTTTAGCCTGCGGGCGCCGAAAGATCATCTTTAGTGCCTTGCACGACCCTAAAAGTGATTTCAGACTGATATGAAACGTCCTTCACTGTCGGTTTCAACAAGGCCATCTGCCGCCAGCTTCTCAATGTGGGCCAGCACCGAACGTTCGGCCAATTCGTATACTTTGGGAGAGACATCAGAGTAAACGGTTGCAACAATCTCTTTCGGCCCTGTTGCGCCCTTCCGCACCTCCGCCAGGATATTGGCCTCGCGCTCAAACCTGTGTGAAATGTATTCGTCGATCTTGTTGTACGGCGCGCTTACAGCCGGGCCATGCGCGCCAAAGATCACTGAAAGGTTCCCTAACGAGCGCATACGTTTAAGAGAGTCGAGATAATCACGCATGTTTCCTTCGGGCGGATCGATCAAGACTGAGCCAAGTCCTACGATGTTGTCACCTGAGATTAGCGTTCCCGTTAGTTCCTCATAAAAGCACAGATGACCGCGGGCATGCCCCGGCGTATGCAGAGCACGCAATGCGATTCGTGGTTCACCAGACAACTCAATGACCTCATTATCTTCGATGGGTCGATCTACCCTAATTGCTGGACGCAATGCCTCGGCGGTTAGCACGTGTCCCGCTACCGGGCTGCTTCCTCCCAGATGTTCGCGCAGCGCATTGACGCCGCCCACATGATCAGGATGCAGATGCGTCAAGACTATTTCTCGCAGGCTACGGCCTTCCGCCATCAATTGATCTACTACCTGTGCGAGGGCAGCTTGTTCGTCTACATAGGGCGAACCGGGATCGATCACCAGCAGTTCGCGTGAGCTGTAGATAAGATAACAATTTGTGTGTGTGGCTGGAGGCTTAGTCGGCGTTCTAACAGGAAAGCAGATGTAATTTGGTCGAAATTCTATCCGGCGTGTCGGTTCACCGTGGGCCTCAGGAATAGCGATCAGGCGCTCCATCAAATCGGGAGTCAAACCTGCAGCGAGCGTTTTCAATGCGTGGAGCGTTGGCGGCACCGCGAGGATTTCGGACCTTTGCCACCTTGAATAGGCTTCTCGTGCGGTAATCCACGCGCCCGTTTCAAGCTCTCCCTGGACCACTCGCGGTTGCTGCTTTGCCGGGCAGCGTACCAGGAAGAAGAGCGTATCAAACCGTCGTGCACTGAAAGGCGGCGTAACCCAGCGCCCCGCGTAGGCGAAATCATTCGCATCCAGGCATAGCCCATAATGACGGAGCAGAACAGGCCAGGTCATCCGCTGCGATTCCAGGTCGTCCAAAAGCGAAGCTAGCTGGCCTTTCGTCAGACTGTCGGCGCCGCGGGCGACCAGCACGCCCAGCTCTTCAAACAGCTCGCGAGCCGCAGCACTGATCGCTGCGACGTCGCGTGGACTGGCACAATTTTCAACAGGAGCCTCTGAATCAGCGTCTTCGAGCTGCCCACCGGCGAAGGCGTAATAACCACCAAGAAATGCCAGCCGCTCACTGCGCCGCACCCAGTAGAGTTCAGGGTTCAGCGGATCCGCATTGTGGCGCAAGAGAATGACAGCAGCTGCATCGCGCGGACCAGTGCTCATAGGAGTTCAGATCCCAACTTCAGGCTCAGTATCTGAACCGTTCTCCGTCTCCGCCTATCCATGGATTGCCGCGCATATGGTAGCCACCTTCTTCCCAGTAGCCTGCCTGGTCCACGGGCAGGAATCGGATGCCCTTGACCCACTTGGCCGACTTCCAGGCATACAGCTGCGGAATAATCAAACGTACGGGCCCGCCATGTTCCGGAGGTATGGGTTGTCCATCATGCGACCACGCAAAGAGCGAATCCTCGTTAAGGAAAAACTCAAGCGGCACATTGGTAGTCCACCCATAATCGTAGGCAGAGACCAGCACAAAACGGGCTTCAGGCTTCACGCCTGCAAGTCTTGCAATTTCTCGCGTCGGTACGCCACCCCAGACATTGTCCAACCTCGACCAACGGGTAACGCAATGGAAGTCGGCATAAACTCTGGCGGGCGCTAATTGCATAAACTCATCAAGTGACCACTGCCGTGGGTTGTCGACCAGGCCATCGACTTCAAATTGCCAGCTAGCCAGATCGATTTCGGGTGCGCCATGCGCGTCAAGTACAGGCCACTTCTTAGTGCGCGACTGTCCGGGTGGCAGCCGGTTGCCGCGTCGTGTATCGGGACTGATGATGATTTGGGCGTCGGTGAGCTGTTCCGGCTTACGCGGCTCCGACGTTTGATATTTGGGAACTTTGATTAGAGAGTTAAGAAAGGTCATTTCTAGTCAGTAGTCAGTTGGTCAGTAGTCAGTGGTCAGTTGTTAGTAGTTGTGACTACTGACTACGGACCACTGACTACTGACTATTTCTTACTGTACTTTTCTGCCAGCTTCATCAATTCCTCGGGCATCCATTTACCGACAGCTTTGGTGGTCGCTTCGTTGACACCAACCGACCTGTCGTGCCAGTCGTCTCTTGAGCCTTCAGGCCCGCGCTCCCGTTCGTAGTTTTCTGTTTGCTCCAGACTCAGGACGATACCTGCTGCAACCTCCTTCCAGTCTTGGAACTGGATTCCTCGCCGGATAACTGGCAGTCCCGCAGTCCAATCCTCCTCAGGCGCCCGAGCGTCCTGCTCTGGAATCGTAAGGTTATAAAGCGGCGGGAATGGTTTGCCCGCGAATTCGTGAGCCAACTGTTGTTGAATCTCTTTGTAGGAGCTCTGCGGATGGTCGCGTCTGATTGATTGCGCCCGACGAAAAATGTCTGCTACTGACGGTTGCTCAGTTGCCATTTCGGTTTGTGAAGGACCTCCTTTAAGATGTTTTATACCTTACACGCCGAGGCCGGTTAGTACAACTAGCGGCAGAAAAGGCGTAAGAAATGTTTCATCGAACTGGTCTCATGTGCTAGAAGAGTTGTTGAGGCTGAGCGCTTTGGAATCGGATTGCCTTGGATATGGCTGAATCACTCATCTCGTCTGAAGCACCCAGGTCGGAACAAACGCGCCACACACCCTGCCATCTCTGTGGTCGTGGTCAAGAACATCTTATTCCTCTCAGCGAGTTGCCAGAGGAGCTGAGGGCGATCATTCAAGCAAATGCCCCACCAGCGGAGCCGCTGGCCCATATCTGTTTCCAGTGTGTCGAACTCTTCCAGAGGGCCAAGGCACAGACAGACGCCCACGCAGCAATTTTCGCGCAAACCAAGCAGGTATTGCCGACGCCGTTACGCCTCGCTGCCGACCAAAGGTTCGCCGGGCGTGACGTGACCATTGCCTTCCTGGATTCCGGCTTTTACGCTCACCCTGACCTGACAAGGCCGGCAAACCGCATCCTGGCATACAAAAGCATTTTCACGAGCGACGATGATATGACCTCACTGGATACGGTAGACGTTGCGAGTTGGCACGGGATGATGACCTCGGTTGTGGCCGCGGGAAATGGTTACCTGTCAGACGGCTTCTATCGCGGTATTGCGCCCGCATCTCAGCTTGTCCTGGTTAAGATTGGTCGGACCGGGCACATTCTGGAAGAAAATATCCAGCGTGGTCTCGAATGGGTCCTGGAACATCGTGAGCAGTATGGCATTCGAATAGTTAACATCTCGGCGGGTGGAGATTTTGAGCAGTCGTATCTGGTTAACCCCCTCTGTCGAGTAGTCGAGGAAGTGGTTCGGCAGGGGTTGATCGTGGTCTGCGCAGTGGGCAATGCGGGAATGACGCCCGGCCATGTCGTGCTTCCTCCTGCCTCTGCTCCCGCGGCCATCTCGGTGGGTGGGCTTGATGATCAAAACTCGCTCGACAGGGCCCGACGCGGTATGTATCGATCCTCATACGGTCCCACGATCGATGGCTTACAAAAACCGGAGATTATAGCGCCCGGAATCTGGGTCGCAGCACCGATTCTCCCTCATACTCCGACTGCCGCCGAAGCCCATCTCTATTCTGAACTCAATGCTGCCGCCGATAACGAACTGGGGGAAATAATTGATTGTCACCAGGGTACGGATAAGGACCTGGATGAAGCGCGCGATCTGCCAGTACCATTGTTACGGCAGTTAATCACAATCAAGCTGCGTGAGGGAAACGTAATCAATCAACACTACAAGCTTGTAGACGGAACATCTTTCGCTTCACCTATCGTCGCTTCTACCGTCGCCTGCATGCTTGAGGCCAATCCTGGTCTGTCTCCCCAACAGGTAAAACGTATTCTCATTGAGACGGCGGAACGAGTTCCCGGAGTCGAGGTTGAGCGACAGGGCTGGGGCGTTGTGGTCCCACAACGTGCGGTTGACCTCGCGCTCTCCTTACGGCAGGGTTAGGGGTTCGTTCTCAAGACGGGATCTCCGCGCGGGCCAGTAGACACCTGAATACTCGTGTGCCACAATTCCCTCGATAATTACAACAAAGAATAGCAGTCTGAGAGGAGTTGTAGAATTTAGATGTCTGAGCAAGAACCGGTGTCGAAAGAGAACCTGACTGAACAGGCTAGTGAGGGTCAGGCCGCAACTTCGAGCACGGAAGAAATCACCTACCATGCTGTAGAGAAGGATGGTGTGGTAACCGCCATCTGGGAGATGCAGGGCCGCAAACACCTCCGCACTATCGACCCAAGATCGCGGCAAGGCCAGGACATTCTCCGGCTCTACACTACTGAACATCACGACGAGAACGCGCCGGAAGAGTCTCGCGAAGCAGCAACTTCGTGAACGCGCACGGCCTCTCGCGCCGAAGAGTTTCAGGTTATAGATTAGCGGACGACCAGAAGGTTGTCGTTTGGGACAAACAGCGACAAACGCATGCCTGTTGTGTACCCACGAAGTCGTGAAGTGCCAGGAGTGGTCTTTTAATTAGTAAGACTTACTTGTGAATTTCATGTCAGAACGGCGTCTACTTTTTCGCCTCGCCATTTTCTCACTCTTCTTTGCGGTTACGGTTGCTGGTCAAAAGCCGACTGTGACGACCGACACGGTTAAGGCGCTCGCAAACGACCCGCGCATTGTTAGCGCGAGTAAGTACATCGATGAAAATCGTGAGGAGATTCTACGTGAGTGGATTGCCATCACCGAAATCAATGCGCCATCCAAGCACGAACAGGACCGTGCCAGATATATCGAAAAGCTGTTGCGGAAATTGAAACTGGATAGCATCCGCTATGATTCAGCGGGGAATCTTATAGCCCTTCGTAAAGGCAGCGGCGGTGGGCCAGTCATCGTTCTTGACGCCCATATGGACACCGTTTTTCAGCCAGGTCTGAAAATAAAGGCAACTGTGAGAGATGGCAGAGTCTATGCTCCTGGGGTCGGAGACGACACCCGCAATATTGAAGCGTTGCTAGCGACGATTCGCGCGCTCAACGCGGCGCATATCAAGACGAAAGGGGATTTAATCTTCCTTTTTACAACTGATGAAGAAACAGGATTAACCGGGGCTGAACAATTTGTGAAGGATAATAAGGGCAAGGTTGATTCTTACATTGCTCTGGATGGTGGCTATGAAGGATTCACTTACGCGGGGATTGGGATCAATTGGTATCGCCATCACTTTATCGGTCCCGGTGGTCATACCCGCTCACGCACGCCACCTTATTCCGCCACTTTGCCCCTGGCCCGATCGATCGCCCGGATCGCAGAGCTCCGGGTGCCAACCAATCCGTCCTCTAACTTAAACATGGGCATGCTGGGAGGCTCTGAGGTAGTCAATGCCAAGGCTGCAGTTGCCTGGTTTACTGTAGATTTGCGATCCATCAGTCGTGAGGTGATATTAGACCTGGAACAAAAGATTGCCAGCATTATCGAGGAAGAAGCGAAACGCGTAGGAATGACAGTGAAGTCGGAAATTATTTCCTCTACTCCAGTTGCTGCACTGCCAGGTAACCGTGATTCTCAATTGGTGCAAACTGCCGAAGCCGTGCATAGAGCGATGGGATTTGATCCGCCGATTACGGCGACGGGGTCAAATAACTCCAGTGCCGCATTGCTGGCCGGAATTCCCTCAATTTCGACGGGAGCCGGTCCATGCAGCAATTCTCACGCATTGAGTGAGAACTGCGAAATCGAACCTTTTTACAAGGGAATCAAGAAGGTGTTGTTGTTGGCTGTGGCTCTGGCGAAACTCTAACAGATGCGGATTTCGGATTGCGGATTGCGAATTTCGGAACTCTGATCATCAGGTCTCCGCAATCCGCAATCTCTGTCAATAACCATCCCCTCGCAACACGACTCCCGCCGTGCGGAGCAAGATCCTCAAATCCAGCAGCAGCGACCAGTTCTCTATATAAAAAATATCCAGCTTGACCATCTCTTCAAAGGGCAGACGATTTCGGCCCGAGACCTGCCATAAACCTGTTACCCCGGGCTTCATGTCGAGTCGCTTGCGATGCCACAGCTCATACGCTTCCACTTCATAGGGAATTGGCGGGCGTGGACCAACCACGCTCATCTCACCGCGCACAACATTCAATAGTTGTGGTACTTCATCCAGACTCCAGCGACGCAAAAGCCTTCCGACTCGAGTTATCCGCGGATCGTTGCGTAGCTTGTAGGCAGGTCGCTCCGGGTCCCCAACATTTGCTTCATCGTGTCCGGCAATAAATTTGCGCTGATACTCGCGATGAACGTCGTCGTCAACGCCGGCATGCATGGTCCGGAACTTGTAAACGAGAAAAATGCGACCGTCCATACCGACTCGTTCCTGCACGTAAAAGATGCTGCCGCGCGAGTCAAGCTTAATCAGCAGGGCAATGAGCAGCCAAAACGGAAGGAGCAGGCTCAGAGCGAGCAACGCAATAACCAAATCGGATGTGCGCTTCAGAATTCGGGCAGAGCTGGAAAGAGGTTCGCGGAAAAGCCGGATCATCGGCAGCGTGCCAATCTGATCAACTTCAGCCTTGCGCGGAAGACAATTGAACAAGCTCGGCGCGATGCGAAACTCCACGCCCCGCCCTCTGCCGGCCCCCATCATCACGTCAAAGAGGCTGTCACCGTTCACTCGCGAGTCGGCAATAATCACCTCATTAGCGCGAGAATCGCGAATAGCTTCGGCAAGGGTGTGAATATCGCCGATTACCGGCACGCCTTCATAAACATCGGGCAGCTTGCGATCGCGATCCCCATTTTCAATGACGCCAATTACCCGGTAGCCAAGACTGGGTCGTTTACGCATCTCGTTGATGCAGAGTGCTGCCTCGGCTCCACGGCCTACTACCAGGGTTGGGATTAGATTTATGCCCCGCTGCCTTACGAAAATCTGACCACTGCGCACCAGCAGCCGCAAAGTGCCGCTGGCAATAAAGACGAGCAAAAAATCGATCACAAAAACGCCGCGGGCGTATGAGAAAGCACGGTACTGAAAGCCGCCGCGATATAAAAATGCGGAAGCAACGACCAACAGTGATCCGATTGCAGTGGCCTTAAAGACCCTTAGTCCATCCTCCACAAAAGAAAACTCTCCCCGCAGACGATAAAGATCGTAATAGCGCATAGTTAGCAATCGGATGAGGACCACCAACCCGAGCAGCGCACCGTAAGGGGCAAAACTGCTGCTCCAGTTAAGGGCCCCCGACGCGCTGCGCTGGAGAATCGGATCGCCGTTTCGGAGATAAGAGGCCATCAGAAAGCACGAGGCAGCGATGAGAGCGTCGGCGACAACAAGCGCCAGCTTGATCGCGGGAATGATCCAGCGCGGCGCGCGCCCAGGCACACGAACAGAGCTGGGTAAGGTGGAACTATCTCTCTTTAGTTGCGCCTTCACAATCGATTATGCGTCCCGTGGAATCTGAATAATCTGATGGCTTGACGATAGACGATAAACTACTTACCAGAAAAATTGAATTTGGTACGACCTTGCTTGCCTGAGAGATTACGCGTCCAGGATTAGCTCTATAACCTGACGACGCACGTCTAGCGCCTCACGAGCCACAGGAGGTAGCTTTTTTCGTAAAGGTAAAATAGCGAAGTCCTCCTTTGAGCTGAGGCGGGTCAAACGCCCTTCGCCCACCAGTTGTTCGTCTACGGCGGCCCAAGTCCCCCTATATATGCTAGCCGCTGGCGTTCCGAGTGCGGCTGCCTCCCGGTTCATTGTTCCCCCGGCGCTGATGACAAGGTCACTCGCCGCTATCAGATTTGGACCATCCAACGGGGACGGTGGAATAATCACACGGCTTCCCGCAATCCCGACATACAGGGCGCGCTGGGATTCATTCCTGGGCAACAAGATCATCTTGGCTACGGAGTGGTCCAGAAGGTATTGCACGAGCGAGTTGAAGAGTTCGTTTTCGAAGCGATGATAAAGCGCCTCAGTAGCTGGGGGCCGAAGCACTACCAGCAGTTCGGAACTTTGAACGCCAAGTTTGTATAGTTGCTTTTCGAAATTTGGCTCACTATGGAAATCGGCAAGATACACATCCTCTTTCGTACCGCTGTATCGCCTTAACTTCCCGGGAGTAGCGCCGAAGCGGCGCAACGACGCAAAAGGGATTGCTACTGGAACTATGATTCGCGAAGCGAGGCGAAAAGCCAGATGGTTTGCGGGTTGGTGTTCGTAATCCATCAGTGTAGTGGTTCGCAAACGCAGCAAACGACCAGCAAGGATTTGGGAATACGAATTGTGACTTAAAGCCAAATCAAATCCGCGGCCCCGGGCCCAGCGGGCCAGGGCCCAGGCGCGGCGAGTCAGGTTTCCACCTTTGCCTCTCAACTTGCGCCCACCATGCTTACCGATGACTTTTGCGTTCAACCCGCTCGCTTGCGCAAGGTAAACAGTCTCCGCAAAATCGCGAGCGGTAAACTCAATTGTGTGTCCTCTCTTAGTGAGTTCCTGCTCCAGGGCGTGAAAAAAGGGAACGTGAGGAGAATTCGCCAGATCGATCCAGATGCGCATCTTCAAGCGATCTCTACCAACTCACCACGAGCGCGCAAGGATCGTTCCGCGGCCTCAACCATGTTAACCAGCCGAAGTCCGGCGAGGCCGTCAGTTACGGGCTGTTTCTGCTGCTCCACACAGTCAATGAAGTGGAGGGTTTCCCGTTGCAGCGCTTCGGTTGTGTCCAGCCGTGGGGCCCACATGTCCCCTGACCGGTAACTTACCAGCAACTCATAGAGAGCCTCGCCATTTTGCGACAGGGTGACACCTTTGTCGTAGATCTTCACTTTTTCGCTGGGCTCCAGATCGTCATAGAGGATCATCTTGTCGCTGCCGCCAATAAGCGTGTGTCTCACTTTGACAGGCGTGAGCCAGTTTACGTGCACATGCGCAATCTGTGGTGTGGAGAAAAACAGTGTGATGTAGGCCACATTTTCTGGCTGTCCGGGTATGTTGCTGATACCGGTAGCCGAGACAGCTTGAGCCTGCGAAGGCAACACATAGTCCATTATGGAGAGATCGTGAATTGCAAGGTCCCAGATCACGTTCACATCGTGCTGGAAGAGTCCCAGATTTACCCGCACGGCATCGTAATAGTAAATGTCGCCCAAAGTGTTGGTCGCAATCAATTCCCGTATCTTGCGCACTGCGCCTGTGTAGACAAATGTATGGTCCACCATCAGCGTGCGTTTACGCCGCAGGGCTTCCTCAATCAGTCGCTTCCCTTGTTCCGAGTTGGCAGCGAGAGGTTTCTCGACCAGAACGTGTTTACCCGCTCTGAGGGCCGTACTAGCCAACTCAAAATGGGTTGATACTGGCGAGGCTATCACAATGGCGTCGATGGTGGCATCCGCAAATAATTCCTGAGGATTATTTGTTGTTTTCACGGATGGATAGCGTTTTCGGACCAGGCCCAGGCGTTCGGCGCGTAGATCGCAAACCGAGACAACAGTTGAACCCGGCGCCTCCATAAAATTGCGGACCAGGTTGGGTCCCCAGTAACCATAGCCGATTACACCGACCTTAATCATGCCTGCCTCGTTCAAGCTCTGTGCCCAGTAAACGACTTGCGTCACGGTCGCGGTGTCGAACATCGCCGATGACACGTGCCGGAACCCCCGCCGCGATTGCATAAGCAGGAATGTCTCGGGTCACCACTGCTCCTGCGCCGACGAGTGCCGCCTCACCAATAGTCACACCGGCGATGATCGTAGCATTGCTGCCAATGGCCGCCCGGCGTCTGACGTGTGTAGCTACGACCTGCCAGTCTGCTTCTGTTTGCAGGGTTCCGTCGAGATTGACGGCGCGTGGATAGCGATC
The DNA here is from genome assembly GCA_035283325.1 of Pyrinomonadaceae bacterium. Lineage (GTDB taxonomy): Bacteria > Acidobacteriota > Blastocatellia > Pyrinomonadales > Pyrinomonadaceae > PSRF01. The sequence continues at coordinate 72,099 of DATEUF010000056.1, forward strand.
GTTGGTGAATTTCACGCCATGGCCAACAAAAACCTCATCCTCAATGGTGACACCTTCGCAAACAAAACTGTGCGAAGAGATCTTACACCGGTTGCCGATGGAGGCGTTCTTTTGAATCTCCACAAAGGCGCCGATCTTTGTTTCAGCGCCAATAGTGCAGCCGTAAAGGTTTACCAGCTCAGGCTGAAAAATCTTTACTCCCGGGCCAAATATCACGTCACTGGCTATAGGCATCTCGAGGACGCTTTCGAATTCTGGTCCAGCTCCAGTGCTGGAACGCAGCTTCACGACTCCTTTATCGTAACCAATTCTGTTCCCTCAGTCGCGCCAACGCATACAGCATCCACGCCTGACCCCAACGCATAAACGGCGTGCGAATTAGAGAGAACCGTCCTTTCTGGTAATAGAAGTAGCCTTCCGGATCTTGCAGGTGGCGGATAGTCCAACCAGCAACCTTTTCTGCGAAGGGAATCGCGTCCCTGTCCAGATCAGCGAAATCGGTCAACGTCACAATGGCACTTGCAGCCGCATGTACATCGGCGGGATTAGACCGATCATCGTAATATTTCGGCCTACCGTCTGCAAGAAAGAAGCTGTCTCGCCAGTAGCGATAGCCCCGCTGCAAAGCTTGGTTCATTGCTTTGGATTCTTCACCTGGGCACTGGCGGATAATGCGGATTAGTGAACTGAGCACAAATGCGGTATGGAAATTGTCGCGCCACGACTGGGCGGATTCGGCACCGTATGCCCAGGCCCCATCTTCGTTTTGCCGATTGACTACATAACTAGCGGCCTTCACAGCCAACTGGATAAGTTGTTGCTCACCAGTGATAGAGCCGACGCCCGCCAGGATTTCCGCAGCGAGTAAACTCGCGTTGTAAATTTTGGTGCTGCTGTTGGGAGAGTAGCTGAAGCATATTTCGTCCGCCGATTCGTAGCTGCGATGCAGATCCTGCTGGATAAAGTCGCAGGTGCTCCGGGCGCTGCGGACATAGATTTCATTAGCAAACGTGGCGGCTGCCTCCAGAAGTGACCGTGCCGCAAAGGCCGTCGGCACAATCATCGGTGTGGTGCGGGGCGCGAAAAAATTTCGTGATTGCCAATCAAAGTTGTAGCCCCAGGCATCGCCTTGCCACCCGGGCAGGCGCATCGTGAGCAGGAGTTTCAGCAATTCATGGGTTTCAGATTCGGTTGCTGAAGTCTTCACGCGTCGATAGTTGGCGAGCGATGCGAGGGCAAAGAGAGCAATCGCTTTCGCGTTTCTCCCGGCCGGAACCAGGGTGAGCGGGCGCAGATTAATAGGGGAACGTTTTGAAAGCTGGGTCCAGGCGAACCGCGCCACTGGAAAGTGTTTCAATGGACTTGCCTGAAAGAGCCGGCTGTTGAGAGCGTCGAAGGGATCGTAGCCCGCGTAGTCGCGTGCTCGACACCACTGCAATAGCCGGTCATGCGCATCCGCAAGTACCGTATCATTCATGAAGAGATTGCGAATCGTCGATTTCGAATTGCGAACTTGGTTGGCCCCGCGCGGCTACAGCAGATTGGCCTACTGTCTGGTGCCTACTGAATCCTCAATCCGCCGTGCCGTTTCGATGAAGCTCTCGTGCCAGAGTTCGAACATCAAAAGTGTCCAGAGCAGCTTGCGGTGATTAGCTACCCCCGTTTCATGCTCGTCTTGTAGCCGCACAACGTAATCAGGATTGAAAACGCCGGCTTTGCGTACGCGCGCGGGTGATAGGAGGTCGCGGGCCAGTGGCCGCAATTTCTCTTTCAACCATTCAGCCACGGGCACGCCAAAACCCTTCTTGCCGCGGCGTGTGACAAAGGGAGGTAGAAGATCAACAACAGCACGCTTGAGTATGTACTTTGTTTTGCGACCGCGCAGTTTATAGTTTGCGGGCAGCGATGCAGCATATTCGGCCACTCGCTGATCAAGATACGGAGCCCGCACTTCCAACGAGACTGCCATACTTGCCCGATCCACCTTCGTCAAAATATCTTCCGCGAGATAGAGTTGGGTGTCCAGGCTCTGTAGGCGCTCGATTTCGTCCTTCGCATCGCACGCTGTGAGCATTGCTCGGGCCTCGCGATAAATATCACCATCGCTCCGGGCGAGCATCTCTTGGGTAAGAAGTTGCTCCTGTTCTGCGGGCGTAAAGGAGCCAAACCAGACATGATGTCGCGCTACGGTGTCGTATTTTGAGCCGGCGATGAATCGGGCGGCTTTGTAGTCGAATGAAAGGTTTTTGGTTTTCTTTGGCAGCAGCCGGACGATAGGTTCAATCAGGCCCGCCTTAATAGACTGCGGGACTCGATTGTAAAGCGTGGCCCAATGATGACCCAGGTACATCGGATAACCTGCGAAAAGCTCATCGCCGCCGTCGCCTCCCAGTGCTACCGTAACGTGTTTGCGCGTGAATCGCGAGAGAAGGTAAGTAGGAACCAGTGAGGGATCGCTAAACGGTTCATCCATCCAGGAGCCGATCTCACTTACCAGGTTAGCTGCCAGGTTGGCGCTCAGACGTTCCTCGTGATGATCCGTACCAAGAAACTTTGCGACACCGCGAGCGTAAGACGATTCGTCAAATGATGATTCCGCAAAAGAGATAGAAAAGGTTTTGACGGGGTCGGAAGATGCACGCACAGCCAGCGCTGCTACTGTAGAAGAGTCGATCCCGCCGGAAAGGAGCACGCCCAACGGCACATCCGATACCAGCCGCATTCGCACCGAATCGAAGAGCAGATCTCGCAGCTCCTGGGCGGCTTGCTCTTCGGTGGGGACTGGATCCTTTTTCCGGTAGCTCAGTTGCCAGTAACGTTCAATGTCCAGGCGGCCATCTTCCAAGGTGAGTGAGTGAGCAGCCGCGAGTTTACTTATCCCTTCATAGATTGAGTGGGGCGCAGGAACGTAATCGAACGAAAGATACTGCCGCAGTGCCTGGAGATTTAGTGCCGGGTGCACCTGCGGGTGCGATAACAGAACCTTTGGCTCGGAGGCAAACAACAGCGTACGCTCAAAAACGCCCCAGTATAGCGGTTTCTCACCAAAACGGTCGCGGGCGATGTAGAGCCGGCGGCGCTTTGCATCCCAGAGCGCGAAAGCAAACATCCCGTTGAGGTGTTGGACCATCTCTTTGCCGAACTCCTCATACAGGTGCGGCAATACTTCGGTATCCGAGGCGCTGCGAAACGAATGCCCTCGCGCCTCCAGCTCCTTTCGTAATTCGCGATAGTTATAGATTTCGCCGTTAAGGATAACGGCTACCGTCTGATCTTCATTGAAGGCCGGCTGTTCACCGGTGATGAGATCGATGATAGCCAGACGGCGCATGCCGAGGGCGACGCCAGTAGACACGAGGAGTCCTTCGGAATCAGGCCCGCGATGGACCATTCGCTCGCACATTGAATGTAGCAGTTCGCGTGCCCCATCAGGAGGTGGGGTGCGTGAGTCAAGATGGGCCCAGCCAGTAATGCCGCACATGATGTCGTGAATCGTGAATTGTGAATCGTGAATCGTGAATCGGAGAAGTTGGATCTAGGCCCTGCGCCGTAAACTTTGAGATAGGCCTGTAATCATCCGACCTATGTCATCCAAGTCTCTTTCTAACCTTTCGTATTCCTTTTGACGGATATACCCAAGTCGACAAGCTATGACTAGCTCAGTGTCTGCCTCGCTGGCTGATCCTTGAGAATGCGATAGGAACTGTAAGAACTCTTTGGAAGAAGTTCTTGCGGCCCCCTCCGCGTCGTTTGCCGCAATTGAAACAGCCGCACGTCGCAACTGCGAAGTTAAACCAAACTTTTCCTCGGTCGGAAAGCGTTCGGTGGCTTTGTAAATGGCTAGAACGAACTCAATTGCTCTCTTCCAAAGATCCAGTTTCTTGTGAGGTCTCATTGTAAGCTCCTTTTCGTGGTGAAGATTGTCGATCTAAAGTAATCCCCGATTCACGATTTACGATTCACGATTCACGATTTTACGATTCACGGTTGAGGAAAAGCCAATTCTTTCGCGCACTGCATAGATCGACTTAGCCTGCGATTCATGGTAGGTGCGAACCAACATTTCGGCGAGCAGTCCCATGAGAAGGAACTGAATTCCCAC
>DATEUF010000057.1:0-3851 GCA_035283325.1 Pyrinomonadaceae bacterium
TTCCTGAATTGGGATTCAGCCAGCTCGAACTCTTCTTCGTGCTGGGCGATGTATCCCAAATTATGGACGAAGCGCGCCACATCGCCTCGGTCACCAGTGGCACGTAATAACGCTTCGCTCTCTTCGTAATAGTTTCGTGCCAGATCATATTGACCTTGCACACGCGCCACTTCACCCAAATTATTCAAGGCAAAACTTAATGCCCAGTTCTCACCAAGCGCGCGGGCTTGGGTTTGGGCTTCCTCATGCAAGGCACGCGCCCGTTCCGGGTTGCCCAAGCCCAACTCCACATTGCCAAGATGCACCAGCGAAAGGATGTAGAAGAAGGATTGGTTTTGTTCTTTGAAAAGTTTCTGACTCTCCTGCAACAAAGGCTGGGCTTCCTGATCGCGTCCCATATTGATCAAGGCTATGCCATTGCCGAGCAGGATGGTCGCCCTCCACTGCTCATTCTCAAGTCTATGCCAGATCGTCAGACTTTCCTTGAATTGTGTCAGGGCAAGATCCTGCTCGCCCTGCCAGATTGCCATCAGCCCGCTGGCTTGCAGAGCCAATGCACGCGGCGCACCAGAAGAAGCCCGCAACTCGGGGGTGGACAATAACCGACCAGACCACATGCGACCTTCGCTGAAATAACCACGCCGATACCAGAACCAAACCAAAGACATGGCAAGCCCGGCGGCAAATTCAATATATGGCGGGTTAGCCTGACTCCAACTTAATGTGGCTCGAATGTTATCGTGCTCCTGTTCAAGCCAGTTGAGCCAGTGAGGTGCATTTGCCGTGTAGAGTTCTGGACCCGCCTGACTAAGAACAATATTTCCGAAATACTGCGCGTGGTGTGCGCGCAAAGCTTCGAGCTGACCGCTTTCGGTGAGGCGCTCCAAAGCGTACCCGCGAATGGTCTCCAACATCCCAAAGCGCGACTCGCAATCGGCTGTATCTTCCTGACGCAGGAGGCTGTTGTTTACCAGCGATGTAAGACTCTCCAGAATATCGAGCTTGCCATCGTGATTGCACACAGCTTCGGCGGCTTCGAGTGTGAATCCGCCAACGAACACGCTGAGGCGGGCATATAAAGTCTTCTCATCCTTGTTCAGGAGATCGTAGCTCCATTCGAGTGTGTTGCGGAGTGTCTGGTGTCGGGCTGGAAGATCGCGCGCGCCGCCTGTCAGTAATTTGAGTTTGTCATCGAGGCGCGCCAGAATCGCTTGCGGTTGCAGGAGTTTGACGCGCGCGGCGGCAAGTTCGAGGGCAAGCGGAAGCCCATCGAGACGGCGGCAAATTTCGGCGACGGAGGAAGCGTTGTCTTTCGTCAAGGCAAAGTTGGGATGAACTGCCCGAGCGCGTCCAACGAACAGGAGGACTGATTCGTTTTCGATCAAGTTTTCCACCGCCGATTCATTTTCTGTTTGAGGCAATTCCAGCGGTGGGACAGGGAAGGCGCGTTCGCCATGCAAGTTGAGCGCGATGCGGCTGCTGGTGATGATCTTCAACTGTGGGGCGGCGGCGAGCAAATCGGCTACGACGGGCGCGGCTGAGACCAGTTGCTCAAAGTTATCCAATACCAGCAACATGCGTTTGTCGCGCAGATAGTCCTTAACGTTCTCCAGCAGGGGACGACCACCTTCACGAACTTCCAGCTGTTGGGCAACGCGAGAGATGAACTGATTGGCGTCCGTATCGTCAGCCAGTGGGACGAAGTAGACACCATGCGGGAAGTGGTCGAGTATTTCTTGCGCCACTTTTAGACCTAGACGAGTCTTGCCGGTGCCGCCGGGTCCTATCAAAGTGACCAGACGTGTATCTGTGCCCAGCAACATTTCTTTGATCGCTGCGATTTGTGCTGTGCGCCCAATGAACGGGGTTGGTTGTGCGGGAAGGTTGTGCTTTGGTTTCTTTGCCTTCGGCGTGCCGGGTGAGTCTGCGCCGGATTCGCTCTCGTCGTAGAGTAGCTCAACTTCCGTTGGGAGTGGCAGGTTGAAAGTTGCGGCATAACGTTTGAGATTGGCGGCGGCATAGATCAGTCCAGCCAAGCGTTGTTCGTCGGGTTGACCGGCTTTGTGGCAATAACTTAATCCGGCGGCAACACCTGCCAGCCAATATTGACCCCACAAGTCGTCATGCAGGCTCGGATGATTCTCTTGCACCCACGCGGCAAACGCGCTTCGAGCAGAAGCAATGACCGCGCTGACTCCGGACATCTCTATGGGTGCCTTATGAGGGTCAAGAATATCCACCTCTGCCATCAGTGTGAGAAGGTTGACACACTTTGCAAAAGATACCTGTGACATCGAGTGCATCAGGTAGGACATTTCTAGATAGCGCTGGTCATACAGCAGGGGCATGCCCTCCTTGAAGAGCGCGAAGTCGATCAGATAGTATCCTTCAAGATCTTCATTGTTTTCAGAGAATTTGACCAATATATTATTGGTATTCAAGTCGCCATGGATGAGCCCGGTTGCGATATCAATGGGCCGAGCCTTGCCCCAATGTTCGGACTTGCGTGCGTAGAGTAAAGGATTGGGGAAAACATTTCCACTAATTAGCAATCCTGCGATGTCTGGACTGATCCGGCAGGTACCCTGTAAAAAGCGCTCGATATTTCCACCCGCATCAAGGCGAAAGCCCAGCCAATTTTCCAACAACTTACGTGGGTGAACTGCCTGCTCAAACGTCGCGTTTATGTTCCACTCTGCGAGCAGGACAGTATTCGTTGCTGTAAAGATGATTTTGAGCTGGCTTTGTTGTCCGTAGTTTGATAGGGGACGATACTTAAGCAGGGATTGACCGGCAATTCTGTAAAAGATCGCGATGGCATCCTCATGCTCAACGCGATCAAAGACCAATTCGGCAATGTGATCGCGGGCAAAGTCTGTAGTTGACTTGCTCATCACTGTATTGTGCCGGGTGATCTCATCGGATTTCGCGGACTTGCCCTTGCGATCAAGTTTAAGGATGCAATGCTCAACACGTTTGGTATCGTTTGCCGAAACGCTGACAAGATAGACTACTGCTCCAGACCACCCCCCAACCAATAGCTGAAGCGGCGCGACTGTTATCTTGTAATTGTCCTGTGCCAGACGAATGACCTGCTGGTATTCTTCCGGCAGAGATTGAAAATCGGTTGTCAGTTCGGTCATTGCGTCAGCCTCTTAATTCGAATAATATAAAAGTTACGATGGGGCCGAGTCGATCTTACACAGAAAGGGGCATAAGTCGTATTCGCTGAAACACCGAACGCTTCCCTGGGATGTGTTCCATCGATTGGATAGTATACCTACACTTTAACTCAAAGTATAGGTAGGGGAGGCAATCAGTGAGACTATGTGAGGCGAGAGTTGTTGGGGTAGGAAAGTGGAATGGGGCGAGAATTATACAGGTCGTTTTAATGACCCGATGGCCTGAGTTCAATTTACACCAAAGCCATTCCAGGCGCAACGGTTAATAGGCGACAGCCCAACATCTCTGGCGATTCTAGGGAACCTGTCTCCCCAAATCCCTCAATCACCAAATCTATACTCATCTACATCGCACACCGGCTCGTATCCGATCACTTGATAGATATGGTTGGAAGTTGGGTTGGTGAGGTCGGTGAACAGCGTGCAGAATTTGCGCCCTGAGTCCAGCAGATACTGGCTGGCAGCCGCCACGCAGGCGCTGGCGTACCCCCGGCGCCGGAACTCCGGCGGCGTATAGACCGGGCCGAGGCGTACGCTGTTCGGCGTCGGTCCGCCATAGCTCGTCAGCGAAACGGGCTGTGGGTCTTCCCACAGGAACGTGCCGCGATGTTCGGGCGGCATGGTCAGCATGTTGTTCACGGTGCGCTCGACGGCTGGCGCGTCAACGTC
>DATEUF010000058.1:0-16138 GCA_035283325.1 Pyrinomonadaceae bacterium
GGATCTAACTCCGCATTCTCCTGCTGTTGCGCAAGCGCAAACTCAAGCACCTCGCCTTTAAGTTTTACCGGACCCTTCCGGCCGGGTTTGCGCGGCAGCAAGGAAGTGAATCCCAACTGGCTGAAAGCCTGCTGAATCTGATAGAACCCTTCCCGGCTGAAGCCGAACTGCTGGCACACCTCCGTGATCGGATCGCCATCGACGGAGTGCGCCCGCAACATCTCGTACTTGACCTGAGCCCGATCCCCGGGGTCGAAGAAATCCCGTTTGAAGAGATCTGACTGCACCGCTTCCGGATGCGGGTTGAGCGTTCCTGCCTCCAGCAAGGCTTTCTTTTTGGTTGGCGTAGTCATGGAAAAGACCACTAACACAAGTTTGGTCTTGCGTCAAGTTCTATTCGCACTTCTCATATTTAACTGCTTCGCTATCCTCCCATGTTATCCTCCCGTTTTCCACCAACAGATGCGTATCCGAACCTTCCATCCCTCACCCGAGCAATCAGCTTTTCGTGCGCAAAATAGCTTGACGCGTGTGCGGACACTACTTGACACCATCTTCATTCTTCTCGTGGTCAGTTAACTGCCTTTGTTTTCTGGATCTTAGATAAAGCGGATGTCTTCGGACTTGAGAAAACGCTCACGCAAAACCCAAACTCGGTTTTGTGTTCCATGAGTAAACGATCGGACGGCGTACAGTACATCAACGGAAGAGGCGAACTGTCTACTTTGCGTTCCTGAGTTGACTTCTGACTAATAATTCCTCCATTCCTACCCCGTCCATTTCACGTTCAACTCCCTCGCTGCGTCCTATACTTAGACACCATGCTAAAGCTCTGGAGAGATGCACCCAGTCATGAAGATCTCTTTATCGAGCGCTACGAGCGCTTGCTGGGGTGGTCTCTAAAGCTCACCGCAAACGATCGCCAACTGGCTGAAGACCTGCTCCACGATGTCTTTGTGCACTTTACTCTGCGTCGACCCGACTTAAACACGATTCAAGATCTCGAAAGTTATCTCTTTGCCATGCTTCGCAACTCGCACGTGTCTTACGTCAGACGCGCACCGTACGTGCGCACCGCGCCGCTCTCCATGGCGGAGTACGACTCATTGGAGATTGGACTACGGGCGGCAGACATGCGCGATCAGATCAAGATCCAGGACGAACTTCGTTTGATCTGTCATTACGGGGCGTTACGCAAGGAGACGTCGAAAGCCGGCAGCGTGCTGCTTCTCCGGTTCTTTCATGGTTACTACCCTTCTGAGATCGCGCAAGTGTTAAAGAGCAGAATAGACACTGTACGCAAGTGGCTGCAACTGGCGCGTAATGAGGCAAAGATCTATTTGGAAACTCCCGAGGCGCTCAGTTTCCTCAGAGAAAAGACGGTACACAAACCACAAGTCGGCTTCGCACGAAACACAGAAGAACTGTTGGACGATCTGCGGGAAGTCATCTTCTCCGCGAAGAGCGGCGACTGTCTCTCCGTCAAACAGCTGCGTGAGATCTACTCGGCCAAGTCCACGCTCGTTGGGCCAGTTTTGGCGCACATCGTGAGCTGCCGTCTCTGTTTGGATCAGGTGAACACTTTGCTAGGTCTTCCACTGTTAAAGGATCGATACCCAACGGACATGACCGGGAATGACATGGGTGGGCCAGGTGGACCGACCGCTATTGTTGGAGGTGCTGGCAAGGGTGGCATCAGACGTTCTCTTCGTCGCGTTAAAGAGACGTTTGAGCACTATCCGAAAGAATTGCGCATTGCGGTTAATGGCTACGTTCAAGTCTCGCAAACGATCAGCTCGGATCTGATGGAGCAGACGCTGAGCCTCGACCTGGAAGAGAGAGTTGGCTTTGTCGAGATCTTCAGCGAGCAATGGATCAGGCTGTTCTTCCTTAATATCGAGCCACCTCCTGAGGGTGCGTTTGAGCAGCAAGGTCGCATGGCGTTTAGCGAAGGACGCAGCCTCAAGGCCAGCCTGGATTTCAGCGGCCCATGCCCCAAGCTTCAGATCATCTATCACGACCCGACGCTGGCAGCAGAGCCTGGAGTCGAGAGTCTAGAGTCAGAAGTCCAGGCGGACATCGTCCAAAGTCCAAAGTCCAGAGAACAAAGTGCGGTCAAGAACGCATTCGGATTATGGGCCAGAGTGAGCGCTCCCTTATGGGACCTTAGATTCTTCTCACGGCCGGGAGGTGTAACAGCCTTATTTGCCATGCTTCTCATAGGCATAGCGCTCTTTGTTCAGGTTCGCCGCACGCCTGCTCCTACTTCAGCCAGGGAGCTGCTCGCACAGGCTGCCACCGCAGAGGAAGCAATTGCCCTCAGGAAAGATCAAGTGCTGCATCGCACGATCGCGCTTGAAGAGAAGCGAGCTACCGGAGAAGTAATTGCTCGACGAAAAATCGAAGTTTGGCACAGCGCCGAGAAAGGGATTACCGCACGTCGACTCTACGACGAACGTGGCCAATTAATCGCGGGTGACTGGAGAAGAGCGGATGGTGTGCAGACGCTCTATCATCATGGTGTTCAACCCAAGCTTCAGCTTCCACCGAACAAGGCCCTATCCCCTGCACTGAACTTCGAGAATGTTTGGCTGCTTTCGCCGTCAGCTACAGAGTTTTCATCACTCATTCTGGATGCCGCTGCTGCCCAGTTACAAGAAACCGGTGCTTCTTACCTAATCCTCTACGAAAGCGATAGTCGGACAAATGGGAATGGGTTGGTAAGGGCTACGCTTGTCCTTTCTCGGGCTGACCTCCATCCCACCGAGCAAACAGTAGTAGTGCAACAGGGAAATGAAGTGCGGGAATTCCGGTTCATAGAAGCCAGCTTCGAGCGCCGTCCTCCCACCGCAGTTGCGCCTTCGGTGTTCGAACCGGAGATGGAGCTGTTGTTCGAAAGGATGAATGACGAACGTGGAAGGGTGAATACTGATACTCCCCATCCTTCACCTCTCATCCCTCAGCCTTCGGTGATGGCGACCGCCGAACTGGAGGTCGAGGTGCTCGGGCTTCTGAACCAGGCCGGTGCAGACATGGGCGAGCAGGTTAACGTCACGCGTACTTCGGAAGGGCTGTTGCGGATTGAGGGCGTAGTAGACACGAGTGAACGTAAGAGACAGATTCTTGCGGAGCTCTCCCCTATTTTGAGTAGCCCAGCCGTTAAAGTCGATATCCAAACCACTACAGAAGCAGTGGAGCGGGCGAGTCGCAAGAGAGCAAACGCTTCTTCCGTCACGATAGAAAGAGTAGAAATCTCGAAGGACAAGATGCCTGCTGGTCCTGATCTGCAACGCTATCTTGGCAAAGATCAAGATACGGAAGAGGTCCGCAGATTTGCATCTCGAATGATCAGTCTTTCCAGCCAGGCCGTGAGCCACGCGGGTGCAATGAGGAAATTAGTGAATCAGTTTCCCCCGGATGAATTGCGCACCTTGAATCCGGAGGCGCGGGCAAAGTGGCTTGCGCTGCTGCGATCACACGCTGCTGCGTTCAAGCGTGATACCGCAATTCTGCGCCGAGACTTACAACCCATTTTTTTTCCTAGCTCGACTTCTGGTGACGTGCAAAGCGATCTGGTGATCACAAGTGATGGTGAACTGGTGCTGGCGGTCCAGCGACTATTCGAGTCGGCGGCAGCGAATTATGAAGCCGTACGTTCGGCTTTTTCCACTTCATCCAATGGTAGTTCTACGTCAGCAATGAAGACGACGCAGTTCGTGCGTTCGCTCAAGAGTACTGAAGCTTTAGCCGCAAAGATCGGCGCAGTGGCTCACCAATAAGGCTCCTGTTTAGGGGCACTAGGGAATCTCGAAACCGCGCATTCTACAAATATCCTGAGAATTGAAGACTATTCGTCGGAGGAGACGACCAATGACATGCCTTTATCGCCTACTGCCTTTTGTTTTCTGTCTTCTGCTCACTATTGTTCATCTTCCTACCGCTTTTGCCCAGAGCGCAACCGCCACATTGAGCGGAACGGTCGAAGATGAGAAAGGCGGCGTGATTCCCGGTGCGTCAGTAACAGTTGAAAACGTCGCCACCAATCTTAGACGGCAAACGAGTACCAGTAGTGAAGGCTACTTCACGGTTCCTCTGCTTCCTCCCAGTACCTATACTGTGAGAGTCGAAGGCCACGGATTCGCCCCAGCACAGATCAACGGCGTGGTGCTTAACGTCTCAGATCAAAAATCTCTTCAAATCGAATTGAAGGCGGGCGACGTGAAAGCAGAAGTACAAGTGACCACCGATGCGCCGCTGATTGATACGTCCCCGGCGGTTGGTACGGTCGTCGACCGACGGTTTGTAGAAAACATCCCGCTCAACGGCAGGAGCTTTCAGTCGCTCATTGCGCTGACACCGGGTGTGGTGGTGGTACCTAGCGGGACAACAAACACCACCGGTCAGTTCAGCGTCAATGGGCAGCGGGCTAGCGCCAATAGTTTTACAGTCGATGGCGTCAGCGGAAACTTCGGCGCTGCCCCAGGCACGTTTGGCCAGTCTCAGTCGGGCGGCAATTTGCCCGGCCTGACCACCTTCGGCACCACACAAAGCCTTGTCTCCGTAGATGCCTTGCAGGAGTTCAAAGTACAAACCTCAGGATACTCGGCTGAGTACGGACGCCAACCGGGAGGTCAGATATCAATCGTTACCAGATCGGGGACGAATGAGTTTCACGGCTCAATATTTGATTACATCCGTAACGACCTCTTTGATGCGAACGATTGGTTCGCTAATGCTAACCGACAGCCCAAGCCTCCTCTCAGGCAGAACGACTTTGGCGGCACCTTCAGCGGCCCTGTAATGTTACCGCGCTTTGGAGAAGGCGGACGCCAGCCCCGGTACGACGGGCGTAATCGGACGTTCTTCTTCCTCTCCTACGAGGGGTTGCGTCTTCGACTGCCCCAGTTCAGCCTCACGAATGTCCCGACGCTGGCGCTGAGAGAACAGGCGCTGCCAGGAATCCAGCCTATCTTGAACGCCTTTCCGCGGCCGAACGGAAGAGATTTAAGCAACGGACTGGCAGAATTCAGTGCCTCGTATTCAAACCCTTCCAGCCTGGACGCAACGAGCATTAGGATCGATCATACTGTCAATAGCAAACTGACGCTGTTTACGAGGTACAACAAGGCGCCTTCGGAGAGCGTTACAAGGCAGCTCTCTAACCTCAGCGTACTTCAGTCTAATCGCCTGAGCACCCAAACCATCACCGTGGGCGCAACGTCATCCCTAACGCCGAGCGCCATCAATGAGTTGAGAGTGAACTACAGCGGCAATGGCGCTTACTTTGAGGCGTCAACAGGTAGCTTTGGTGGAGCCACTCCGCCGTCGCGGAGCGCACTCATCCCGACTCAATATGACTCGAGATCTGCCCAAGGGGTTGTCGCCCTTATTTTTCCCGGGGTGACCTCCGCTTCCAGCCCGTTTATTTCGATTACCGGGAATTTTGTGTCGAGCCAGCGTCAGTTCAACATCGCAGACAACTTTTCATACGGCGTAAATGTGCACCAGTTCAGGTTCGGCGTTGACTACCGCCGCCTGACTCCCGTTTCTGCGATCAATTCGTATAGTATAAATGCCAACTTCTTCTCCCAACAGCAGGCGCTTTCTGCGACGGCTGCGAGCGGTTCGGTTATCGCCAGTACGACACTTAAACCGGTATTTCTCAACTTCTCAGCCTATGTTCAAGATACCTGGAGGCCTTCTCGCCGCCTCACGCTCGATCTCGGTGTGCGCTGGGAGGTCAACCCCGCTCCGTCGGAGACTAAGGGCAATAACCAAGCGGCACTCACGCAGATTGACAATCTGGCGACAATGCAGTTGGCTCCCCTTGGGACAAGGCCGTGGAAGACGACCTACAACAACTTTGCACCTCGGCTAGGAGTCGCTTACCAGGTGTCTCAAAAGCCTGGACGCGAAACAGTAGTGCGCGGCGGCTTTGGCGTCTTCTATGACACAGGTAACGATTTTGGGGCGGGGAATTTCAACCAGGCGTTTCCGTATTTTTCATTCCGTAGCTTATCCAACATCAGTTACCCTCTCTCCCCAACCCAAGCTGCGCCAGCGCCGCTTCCCATCCAAACCGGCTTGACGCCTCGTTATCCCAGCTTCTTTGCTTTCGATCCTGCCCTGAAGCTACCCTACACCTTGCAACGGAATCTTGCTGTGGAGCAATCGCTCGGGAAGAGCCAGACATTTACAGTCTCTTACGTCGGCGCTGCAGGAAGGAGGTTGTTGCAGGCGACGCGACTCAGCTTGAGCGCGATCACCACGAGTTTCACGAATCTCAATCTTACAAGAAACAACGCGACGTCGGACTACGACGCGCTGCAAGCTAATTTTCAGCGCCGCCTGTCGCGAGGGTTGCAGACGCTGGTGTCCTATACTTGGTCGCATGCGCTTGACGACGATTCCAGCAGCAATAGTCAAAGAGTCGCCCAGCGCGGGAATGCGGCGTTTGACGTTCGTCATGTCTTTGCTGCCGCGGTAGCTTACGATATCCCATCTTCGTCAAGGAGCAGCGTAGCTGATGCGTTACTCAACCGATGGTCTATAGATACTATCATCCGTGCGCAGTCTCCGCTGCCTTTGGATCTGGTGGCGAGTACTTTGATCAACCCTATAGACGGTTCAAATATCAGTGTGCGACCCAATATGACCGCGGGTGCACCGCTCTACATTGATGACCCGAATGTGCCAGGAGGCAGGCGCATCAACAGGGCGGCATTCACGATCCCACCTGCCGGGCAATCGGGGAATCTGGGGCGCAACCAACTGCGCGGACTGCCGGCTTGGCAGGTTGATTTAGCCCTTCGACGAGAGTTCTGGCTTACGGAAAGGCTAAGGTTCCAATTTCGTGCTGAGGCATTCAACCTATTCAACCACCCTAGCTTCGGTACGATTCAGACGACTCTTACTGCGCTTAACTTCGGGCAGGCGACGAATATGCTGAACCGGCAGTTGGGCGGAATTAGCCAACTCTACCAGATGGGCGGACCACGCTCGTTTCAGTTCGCGCTTAAGCTGCAATTCTGATAGTGACGGAATGCGAAATAGGCATCAAACCCAGGCACCTTATCGAGTCCGTGAACGGGGACGCCGTGAACAGGTTGGCCCGCAACGCCGCAGCATATCCTGTAATGGATGTGATCATCGGTCGCGGAGCGTGAAGAGTTGTCGATCAACTAAGTGGTCTCGGCTTTGAGCTTGTCGAGGGTCCAACAGAGAGGGTTCGTAATAACAGAGAACGGCGTCTGCTGCCCGAAGGCGGCCCTCCCGTCCCAACGGACTTGGGCGTTTAAGATTCTATATACGCGGAGATCGAATGAGAATACAAAGATGGCTGGCGGCGCTCTTCCTGTTAAGCTCGCCAATCCCTTCACCTCAAGGCTGGGAACTATCGCTGGGGAGACAACGTGCCGATAGCCGCCACATAACGGTTAACGACTTGGTTGGTGTGAGGACCGTGGGGTCATCGTCCTTGTCTGGCGGCGATGTCCAGATCTCCCCGGATGGAAGGTGGGTCGTCTTCCAAGTGCGCCGCACGCTTCTCGATCGAAACAGTTACGCCTTTGACTTATGGCTGGTGAACAGCGCCGGCGCCTCCGCCCCCAGACAGTTAACACGAAACGAGCCAGTGAAGCAAAGTTCCCTAGTACTAGCACCTCGCTGGTCTCCCGACTCGAAGTCCATAGTATATCTGTCGCCTGACTCTGACGAGATCAGGCTCGTCTGCCTGGACGATTTCAATGAGCAGTCTTTAACGAAGCGTACGGATTGGCGAGGAGGCTTCGAGGACTTGGAACCCGGGCCGATAACGAACGTGCAGTGGTCACCTGATGGTAGATCCATAGCCTTTATCACGAGTACAAAGATAAAGAGGTCTGAGGGGTCTGAGACGCAAGGGGTAGAGGCGGACGTCGAATGGTTTAACGGACGGGGTGAGCCTTCATTCAAACTGCTGTGCGGGCTCGACCTAGAGAATCGCAGCGTCAAACGGCTTATGAACTCCTCACTTGACGTGCGGCACTATGACTGGTCGCCCGATGGCAGCAGGCTTGTAGCCTCGGCCATTGAAGATGCGGGCTCATCCGCCTGGGGCCACATGAGGAGCGACTTATACTTGATCGAGCGCGAGGGAGGCAAAACAATGCCGCTTGTCAAGCAGGAAGGGATTGACGATAGGCCGGTCTGGTCGCCTGACGGCAGATGGATAGGTTTCGCTTCGCAGCGCGGCAAAGAAGATTGGATCTTCACAACGTGGCTGGCAGTAGTGCCAGCGTCTGGCGGTAAACCCAAATATTTGACAGAAGAGTTCCAGAAGGGCTCAGGTGGTAGCCATTGGCAGATGTTCTGGTCCGGTGACAGCCAGGAGATCTTCTTCACCTCTTTTTACCACATGAGCCAGCACTTGTTCCGTATACCGTTCGGGGGTGGTCGGGTAGTGAATGTGACGCCCGAGGACGGGCGTTACTATTCCGAGTTCAGCCACTCGGAGGGCGTGAAGGCACTTGCGTTCATCGTGCAGAGCGTGACGGAGACTGCGGAAGTGTATGTCTCGTCACCTACACTAACAGGTATGAAGAAGTTGATGGATCTGAACCCACAACTGAAGGGGGTGATACACGCGCAAGTGGAAACGCTTAAATGGCGCAGTTGCGACGGCCGTTGGGACATACACGGCGTGCTAGTCAAGCCGCCGGACTATCAACCAAGAAGAAAGTACCCCCTGCTGGTGCTGCTTAATGGCGGTCCGTCCATGGTGCAGATGAAATACGGACTGAATCCGCAGTTCCCCGTCGAGGTGTTTGCAAGCAAAGGTTATTTGGTCCTCTCACCGAACACGCGTGGTCGTCAAGGGTACGGCTATGCATTTGCGCACGCTATCGGTGACGAGAAGAGCTATGGCGCTAAGCCGCTTGATGATGCTCTGAGCGGAGTGGACGAGTTGGTCAAGAGGGGAATAGTAGACCATGACAGAATAGGAATTATGGGACACAGTTACGGTGGCTATCTGACGGCCTTCGCCATCACGCAAACCGACAGGTTCCGTGCAGCGTCCGTCAGCGAGGCTCATATCATTGACTTACCTGGAAACGTGCTCAATGGCGTGGGTAATCATGGGATGAAGTTCGTCCGAGAAATGTACGGCCTCGGCTCGCCCTATGACACCGCGGAGATGGCACTCATGCTCAAGCAGTCGCCTGCGCACCAGATTCAGAACGTTAAGACGCCGGCTCTCTTGGAGTTCGGCGGGGTGGCCGGGGCGCGAGTACCTGGGCGGCTATTATTCAAGGGCCTGCAAGCGTTTAAGGTGCCGTCGGAGTTTATCGTTTATCCGGATGAGGGGCACTCGTGGAGTTCGCCGCTGGTGCGAGAGGAGAGCTTTAACCGGAATATTGAATGGTTCGATTACTGGGTGCTTTGGAAGGCGACGGAAAGGATGGCGAAGAGGTACGGCCTTCCTGGTCAGACGAAAGCGAAAGGTCGAAGGCTCCCAGGAGTACAGAAGTAGTTGATTATGGTTTCGTCGATAAGCAGGCGACAGGATTCATGGGGACAGCTGGGCTATGAAACAACATATCTAATATCGCAGACAAACCGCTTCCGCTCATCTGCTGCTGGTGCAATAGTCCAAACATGACCAGGGCCTACGGCGGTATACAATGGGGGATCGCACCCGCAACAGTTGTCGCACGAGCGTACACAGAGCCGGCATTGGCGCGAGTTTGTGGGAATATCCAATGCGGTTTCTGGAAGCGTCCCCGTTAGTCCGCGCCGATCGCGTCGAGACACCCTTGATGATATTGCACCACGATACAGAAATCATCTTTACCAGCGATCAGGATTTGGTTAAGACTACAGAGACGCGCTCAGTTAGCAAAACCGCAAGGTGTGCCGCCATGGGTTGATCCGATTCGCTATCCACGTAACAGCCCATACGCACATGCTGAGCGAGTGACAACACCAATTCTAATGATCGATGGTGATCTGGATGTCGTACCGCTGTCGCAGGCTGAGAATAAGTCACGCAACGGCGCGCCACCGCTTAAGCCCGGAGACTTCGCGCGGTTTGATGAAATGATATTGAGTGGTTCTGGTCAACGTGGGCAAACGCTGCGGTGAATGAGTTCTCCGGTTTAAAGCAACGCTATAACTAGTTCTCCTAAAAGGAACCAACCTCACCTCCCAAATCCAGCTTTCCTTCGGAAAGGCTAGATGCTGTCCGAATCTGGTGTCTCGGTTTAGCATGTGCTCTATAGCTGCCATGATCTGTCTCTGAATCTCTTCAGCAGTGCGCTGGGCATCAAGACCAGGCTTCACCGTCCCTGATAACGCGATTGCGCTCATGCTGGTCTGCTCTGGCACTCCGATGACCAACTCTTGTTCTTCGTCCTGCTGCCTCAGTTTGGCCCGCCGTTTTCTACTTTTAGTGATGTTAGCCATCTCCAAGGGATCTCTTCCTTCGGCACGATAACGAGCTTGGGCTGCCAAACCACCTTTGCGAGCTCTCATAGAACGACCCCAAGCAGAAGTGGGAGGATTAAGAGCCAGTCGCCTGGCTTGGCCCACGTAGATTGCTCGGAGCCAGGGAGGGAACGCCTTGCCCTGGTGTACCCAGTCCGATCAAATGATCATCGGGGCCTTTCCAAGAGAGAGCTGACAAAACTCCTAAATGCTTGCCATTGAGTTGCTTATAGGCTGCCGATGATGCTTCAGATCGTTTGCTCACCGGAGGGGGTTTTGCAGGTCAGATGGTCATTCCAGTGGTACCTGAACACTCCTCATACGTGGCCAATGTCTCATTGCTTTCATCACAAAAAAGTTCGGCACTCGTCTCACGAGTTTCTCAAGCAGGATCTGCAAGTGGTCTGTACGCTCGGTGAGCAGGAGCGGAAATCGACTGTCTTCGATTGCGCTCACCACATCTGCAACGATAAGGTCCGTCCGCCGCTCATCTCTGACGAGCGCTGTGTAGATCTCCTGTATGCCGATCCCGTTCCATTCGGGAGGCACCGTGAATTCGGTTAACCGGGGAATTACCTCGTATCGAAAAGCTGAAGCTGAGGCCTGCTTCTTACTGCTCACATTGAAGCGTATTGCGCCGCATTGCATGAGGATGATGGGGTGGTGGCCGTCTTTGCGAACTGGAGTTGCGGTCAGTCCGACGACATACTTTGCTTTGACCTTCCTCAACACTCGCTCGAACGAAAAAGCGGAAACGTGATGACATTCGTCAACGATCACCTGGCCGTATTCGGCCACAGTGTCCCTCACCTCACCCTTGCGAATCAGGCTCTGGATGACTGCTACGTCGAGTCGGCCGGTTTGCGTGTTCTTCCCACCCCCTATTTGGCCGATATCCTTGATTGCGAGACCGAGGAACAGCGCCAGCCTCTCCCGCCATTGGTCCATTAGTTGACGGCGATGGACCAGCACCAGCGTGTTCACTTTGCGTCGCGCAATCAGCTGTGCAGCAACTGCCGTTTTTCCAAATGCTGTCGGAGCGCAAAGGATTCCCTCATCACAAGCAGCCAAAGCCTTTGCTGCCTCTGTCTGCGCCGCACGACGATCGCCTTGGAAATCGACCTCCATGGGAACTCCACCGAACCGATGGTCGGTAATGTCAACCGCGATGCGATTGCTGTGGAACAGATCGAGCACTTCTTGCAGCAACCCACGAGGCAGAGCGATGTGATGAAGCAGATCCTCGGCACATCCGATGACTCGCGGTTTGCCGAAGGTCGAAAGGCGCATCGCCTGGGTCTTGTAAAACTCCGGATTCTGGAAAGCGGCCAACCGAATCAAGCGATCCAGAAATGCATCCGGTAAGTCTTTCTTTTCGACGTAAATCAGATTCCCAAGTTTGATTGATATGTTTGGAGGCAGCGGTTCCGTTATGACCTTAGCAGCGAGCCTTCCAGAGGGTGGCAGTATCCACGGATCACTCGCTTCGTCGTAATCGGATGCGCTGTGTCTAATGTTAATGACGTCGCCGGCCGGATACACCTTGCGAAGAAGTACTTGAACTTCGTCCGGGGCCAATCGCTTTACCGAGGAAAGGAACGTCCACTGGTCGTCGTACGCCCGTAGCTGATCGTCTACGAAGACGCTGTTGCCGTTTTCGCGAGGGCCGTGCTGTAAGGGCAAGGCTATGAGATTTCCGAATCCGCCCTTGGGCATTGTGTCCTGACTTGGAAACAACCGGTCATAAGAATCGAGCCCCATCGCGTAACGCCGCTCCATCGTGCGGGTCAGGACGGCGCTGGCGAGCTTGCGGGCCAGAGCCGCCTGGATCGGACTTGCAAAGAATATCCAGAGATGGCCTCCATTGCCCGATCGTGAACGCTCGAGCGACGCAGGCACGCCAGTCTCCTGACACATCTTCAAGAAAGCGCAAGCATCCGCTTCCCAGCTCTTCTTGTCGAAGTCTACTGCTACGAACCAACAGGTATCGTCATGTAGCAGAGGATAGATTCCGATAGTTTGCTTCCCGAGCAGATGATCTCTGATCACTTCCTCGCTCAGGGGAAATAGCTTGCTGTGGCGAAATGGTCTCTTCTGGCCACGATGTGCGGAAGCTGCTTGGTCCCATTCGCGGATACCCGCGGGCGAATAACCTGTCCGACTGTTCTTTCCTTCCCACCTGACAGCGTAAACATCGTCTCTTCCTCGAAATAAGCTTCTGAACAAAGATACTTTGACATCGGGCCGAGAGTCAGCTGTTACAGTTGCCGGCTGTTGTGCCTTTTCATTGCCGCTCGACGGCGGCTGCTCGGCGCGTTGATGACGGATATCTCGAGGACCGTCAGTGCGGAGCCTTAGCCGCGCATTTTCTTCGCGCAGACGCGCACATTCCGCTTCGGCCTTTTCCAGCGCAGCCTTCAGAACCTCATCGCTTTCCACGAATCAACCTCAGTAAAGAGAGACCACAGGCAGTGTGCTATGGGCTTCTCGGGTTATCGTACCTACGTTATCTTCAGATCAGCCGTCTCCATCAGGTATAATCAATTCCATTATGGTTGCACTGGAAGAAACCATCAGCGTACCACTTGCTGTCACCGAGCACGGGACTATTCGCATCAAAGGCTCGCGAGTTAGTCTGGACTCCATCGTTCATCATTTCAAACTGGGATCGACAGCCGAGCAAATTGTCCAGAGCTTTCCTTCTCTCAGCCTCGGCGACGTTTACTCGAGTATTGCTTACTACCTCACACATCGCCAAGAAATTGAAGAGTATCTGCAGGAGCAGGAAACAGCAGCCGATGCTCTTCAAGAGCAACTGGAGTCTAATCCTGACTACCAGGCCGAGATCGCCGAACTACGCTCTCGTATGTTGGGCCGGTGGACGTCGAGGCAAGAGAACGGCGATGCAACGCCAATAGGGTAGACTGCGCGGTCATGCTTCGGTTGCTTATTGATCAAGATCTCGATCAAGTCATCCTTCGCGGCCTGTTGCTTCGCGTTCCGAACTTAGACGTCATAACCGCTCGTCAAGCGGGTCTCAGTGATGGGTCTGATCCAGATTTACTAGCTTGGGCGGCCGAGCAGAAGCGTATTGTCGTCACCCATGATCGGCGCACGATGCCCTATCACGCAGCGACCCGGATCGATAGCTAGGAAGGTATTGCACGCCAAGGACGTTACAGATGAAACAAGAGGCCAAAGCTTTGAAGGTTCGCAAAACAAGAGCGATCGATGAGAAGGTCGAGCTCGGCAGCGGCAACGTTTTTGCCGATCTTGGTTTCCGAGACGCGGAAGAGCGTCTATTGAAAGCAAAGCAAGCCACCAGGATTGTCAGAAGTCAATCTTGATGGAGTAATGATAGCCAACGTGATTCCGGTTGATGGGGAATTGCGCCGTTATTTGCAGGCCAAGGGCGTTCCAGAGCGACAGGTGGAGGACGAGATCAGTCGCATCTCAAATCGGATGCTGAATCGAGCTCATCAGGCGATGCTGCATGCGTTTGCCATGAAAAACCTGACGGAACGTTTCTCTGCCGACGATTTGCGTTCGCTCGATCCGGCGGCACGGACCAAGTGGCGCGCGATGATCTCGGCGCATGCGGCGGTATTTCAACGTGAGGTGCATGTGATTCGTCAGGAGCTGTCTTCGATTTTCCCTGCGGCCGCATCGGCCGGTGCCGCTGATGAAGAGGTTGATGTGGCGGACGATGCGGCCTTATTTCGTGCCGTATCGCGACTGGCCCAGCTAGCGGCATCAACGAACGAATCGATTCAATCGGCTTTTACGATTTCATCTGGGGGTCGAGGATCCGCTGTTTTGGGCGCTTCCTTTTGGAGTTCACTCAAAAGCGCCGAACGTTTAGCTGCGAAGATTCGCGAGCAGTGACTCTTTGGAGTGCGGCGGCAAGGAGCGCCAGCGACGCGCCGCCGCTTAGGCATTGCCTTCGTTACGGTCGATCTGATTTGAATTATTAAGCGGCGTTTTCTGCAGCTCTAAACCAAAACGGCAACAAGTGACCGCACTCCAAGGAGCGACGTGATTTCGTTAGAGAGCTTTCTAAGCCCAAACAAGCTGGGGTTACTGACAATCTTCTTCGGAGGACCACAACCATGACCCGTTATCGTCTTCTGTCTTCTGTCTTCTGTCTCCTGTTTTCTTTTTCCTGTCTCCTGCCTTCCGCTTACGGCCAGTCTGCAACCGCGACGCTCAGCGGCACAGTAGAAGATCAGAATGGCGCAGTCGTTCCGGGCGCTGAAGTGAAGATCACAAATCCGGCAACAGCCTTCTCGCGACAGACGACGACGAACGATTCAGGCGGTTTCACATTTCCATTATTGCCGCCCGGCACTTTCACTATCACCACACAGAGAGAAGGCTTTGCCCCAATTCGTGTCGAGAAGATTGTGCTGAACGTCGGCGACCAGAAGGCTCTGCGAATTGAATTGACCGTTCCAACATCGCTTCCGATAACGGATACGGTATATTCAGTCCAAACAGACCTGAGGCTGCCGTACACCTTGCAGTGGAATCTTGCAGTTGAGCAGTCGCTTGGCAAAGAGCAGGTTGTTTCGCTTTCCTACGTAGCTGCGGCAGCTCGCCAACTGTTAACGACGCAATCCCTGAATCAGAAGATTGGTTCAGCTCCGCGGCCGAACCCGAATTTTGCAAACATTATCTTCACCTCTAACGGTTCTAGATCGGATTACAATTCTCTACAGGTGCAGTACCGCGCGAGGTTGAAGCGGAGTTTACAGGCATTAGTAAACTATACCTGGTCACACGCGATTGATGAAGTATCTACTGACCTCGGCACTCTTGTCCTCACACGCGGAAATGCCGATTTCGACGTCCGTCACAATTTTTCGGCTGCGATTCACTATGACGTGCCGACACTAGGTGCAGGATCGATCCTTAAGGCTATGTTTCACAACTGGTCCATCGACACAATAATTCGTGCTCAATCAGGTCGGCCGATCAATTTGAGAGTGACCGGCAACACTTTTGTCAACGGCATACAATTAAATATTCGCCCCGATTACATTCAAGGGCAGCCGCTCTATATCAATGACCCGAGCATGCCGGGAGGCCGCCGCTTCAACGCAGCTGCATTTAAGCTCCCAGCCTTTATTTCCGGGACTACTGTTCGTCAGCAGGGAAGCTTTGGCCGCAACGTCATGCGAGAGTTGCCGATCTATCAAACCGACCTTGCAATCGGGCGACTTTTTAGCGTTTCCGAGAAGTTCAAAATCCGACTAAAAGGTGAATTATTCAACATTTTCAACCATCCGATGTTTTCCGTTGAGTCACTTTCAACACAACGGGCGAAGAGAATTGGCCTCGGATAACATGGATCAGAACGTTGTTCCCACGACGGCAAACCCGAGACGTAGTCTCTAGCGATCCTCCAATCCCGAGCGACAAGCCCCTGGGTTTTTCCCACTGGAATAGAGTCGCCGGCGACACCATACCCAGCTAAGTGGACGGCGAACGTCAGAACCTCTCGATCCGACAATCTTCCCGCTGTTCATCTCAGCTGTACCCCGCCACATTAGTTGCTGAAGTCGTTTTTGCCTGAGGAGGTCAAAGATGGCTGCTAAGTGACCGTGGTTGATTGGTTTATGCCCGGTCGATGGTGCTCCTGCCGTTTGCACATCAGTTGCTGAACTGGAGCGCT
>DATEUF010000059.1:0-4357 GCA_035283325.1 Pyrinomonadaceae bacterium
AAGCGTCCGGGTCATTCGGTTTGAGCCGAATTGCTTTTTGGAACTCACCCATTGCCTCGTCCGTGGCCCCTTGGGAAGCCAGGGCATAACCGAGATTGGTATGAGCCTCAGAGAAGGCAGGGTCAATCCGTACGGCCTCGCGCAAGTGCTGAATCGCTTCTTGAAGCTCTCCCCGTTCAACCGAAATTAGACCAAGGTTGTTGTGGGCAAAGCTCGATTTTGGGTCAATGGCCAACGCATGTTTCCAAAGCGTCTCGGAATCCCGCCAAACCTGCGTCTGCCTCCAAGTCAGAGCGCCGAGTACGACGAACAGCACTACACTCGCCGCATTGATGAGCAAAAAAGTTCGGGTGCCCAATCGACCGTCAGACCGAAGATGCCAAAGGTGCACCACGCCAGCCCCTGCTATCAACGCCCAACCGAGGCACGCGAGATAGCTATAACGATCCGCGACAACCTGTGGACCGAACGTGACAAGGCCCAGAACGGGTATTAGAATCACGCCGTAACAAAGCCAGGCCGCTAACCCGGCCGGCCAGTGTTTCCTGGCGAGAACAAAACAAGTGCTCATTGCGATTACCAACAACCCACTCCGGATGTCGACGACGCCAGCCTCACTGAAATAGGATAGCTTTTCGTAGAGCGGGGACAGCCCCACTGGCATAACCGTCTTCCAGATGTAGAAGACCAGCCCGTACATAGCCTGATTCAAGCGGCTCAATGCGCTGTAGTCATCCAGGGTCGCCACGGTATCAAAGCGATTCTTGGCCAGAAAACCAAGCATTGATGCTCCACCGGCGATTACTACAAAGGGCACCTTTTCCAACCAAACTTGGCGCTGGCGCGGCTGGAGCCACGTTGCGGCTCGTAATTCCAGCCGTCTCAGCGGATAAACATCCAGAATCAACAGTATCAAAGGAAGCGTCACGCCGGAGACCTTGGAAAACAATGACAGGGCATAACACAGCCAAGCCCCGGTCATCCATTTCCAGTAGGCTGAGGATTTGGTCTGCGAACCAGCCACGGCTCGTAGGTAACTTAATAGCGTCAATAGAGAAAAAAGGGCGGCGACAACATTTTCGCGTCCAGATGCCCAAGCTACGGCCTCGACCCTCAAAGGATGCACAGCAAACAAAAGCGCCGAGAAAACAGCACCAAGCCGCAGAGAAAAATCTGGGGCAATATCGCTCCACGCGAGGGCTAACAACCGATAACTAAGAAAGTAAGCAAGGACCGCATTGGCGACATGAAAAACCAGGCTGGTTAGGTGATAACCCAGAGGCGCCATGCCCCACAAAAGAAAATCGACCCCATGGGTAACCCAGGTCAGCGGCCGATAGAGGGTCATATGAAAAGTGGTAAACATCCAAACGAGCTGACTCCACCCCAGGCCGCGGTAATGCGGATTGTCAATAAGGTTGGCGGGATCGTCCCAGTCGACGAAACCATTTCGTAGCGCCGGCACAAACACCAGAAACGTCGCAACCGCAATCAAACAGGGTATTGACGAGGACCAGAAGTCGCTGGTTCCATGCACTACGCCCTTGTGAATTGGCACTTTGGCGGAGGTAGGACGGGCCACCTTTTTTTTGCTTGCCATTTCTTGCTGCTTCTTACCTACGGCGTTGGAGAAGTCTGACGCGGTGATTTCAAAAGTCGTAGGGCTTCCTCATAGTACTTTTCCGCCGTGGCCTTATCGCCCTGCGCCGCCAAGGATCGCGCCAACTCCACATACGCGTCGGCCAAGCCCGGCTTAAGCTTTACAGCTTGTTGGAAATAGGGCATAGCCGCCTCCAGCCGACCTTGCCGCGCCAAAACAATTCCCAGCCCAAGGTGTATCTCCGCCTCATTGGGCTCGAACTTCAGTGCCTGGCGATAGCTTTCGTATGCCTTATCGAGGGCGCCCTGCCGCACAAAAAGTTTTCCCATGTTGAAGTGGGCTCGCGAATACTCAGGATTGATTCGCGTCGCCTTCTGAAACTCCTCCATTGATGCCTCAAACTCGCCGCGCAGCATAAGCAGAACTCCTAAATTGTTATGGGCGTCCGCGTCGTCAGGCCGAATCTTAATAGCTTCTACGTAATGCATAATGGCGTCCGCCTGGTTTCCTTGCCTTGCTAAAAACCTACCGAGGTTATAATGAGCGATGCTTGAGCGCGGGTCGAGCGTAAGCACGTGACGCCAAAGCGTTCCGGTATCACGCCAAATTTGCGTTTGCTTCCAGGTTACGGCGCCGAGTACAGCGAGTATAACGGTACCCGCAGCGGCGGCCCCGTAGGCGCGCCAACGTGGGTTTCGCGAGGAGTGATCCGTCAGATAGAAGGCCGCGCCTCCGGCTAGTACCGCCCACGTTAGGCATGACAGGTAGCTGTATCGCTCCGCTACCAGTTGCGGCCCGACTTGAACGAGACCAAGGACGGGAGCCAGCATTACGAGATAAGACAACCAGCAAGCCAGGCCGGCGGGCCACCGGTTTCTAAAAACAGTCAAGGTAACGGTGAGCACCATTGCAGCCGCCGCGCCGGCAAGAATTGTCGAATTCCATGGAGTCCAGTGCGGCGGCATCTCGTACAGAGGGGACAGCTTGAGGGGAACAAGGGTCTTCCACAGATAAAAACCAGCACCGAAAAACGCCTGAGCCAATCGCGAGTCGATCTCATGGGTCTCCAGAGACATCAGTGCTGAGGCCCGCTGTTGACCCAGTAAAGCGAGCAACGCAAACGGTGTCGCCACGGCAATAAACGGGATTTTCTCCCGTAATACGCGTTGCGCCGCGGGGACAAACCACTGTCGCGGCTCCCAGGAGAGTCTTCTCAACGGATAAATATCCAATACGAGTAGAACCACCGGCAGCGTCATGGCAATGGCCTTTGAAAGCAATGTCAGGACAAAGACAACGAGAGCCGCGGTCATCCACCGTCTGGACGATGCAGTACCAGACGGCTCGGAGTTTGCCCTCAAATAGCAGTAGACGGTCCATAGAAAGAGGAGCCCCGATACTACGTCCCGCCGCTCCGTTGCCCACGCGACGGACTCGACGCGCAACGGATGAACCGCAAAAAAAAGCGCGGCAAATGCTGCGCTCAGTGTGAGCCGCCAGGATTGTTCATTTTCGGCTAGTAACAAAGCTGCGATCAGGAGGCGTCTACAGATGAAATAGAAAAAAACCGCATTAGCGGCGTGAAGAATTATACTCGTTAAATGGTAGCCGACCGGGCTCATTCCCCAAAGCAAGTAATCAACCCCAAAAGTCAACCAGCTCAAGGGCTGGTAGGGACCCAAATGAAAGGTCGTGAACATCCAGCGCAGTTGCGCCCAACCCAAACCGCGGTAGTGCGGATTGTTAAGCAGATTCTCGTAATCGTCCCACTCAACAAAGCCGTTCCACAGTACCGGCAAGAACGCTACGCAGGTCGCCACAGCCACAATCGCGGGGACAAGCCATAGGGGCCATGTCTTGGTTGGGTGGTTGCCGGCAAGTTTGCTTGACTTCCGGCTTTTTCTAAGGGTATTTCTTTTCATTCGGAGTTTTATCGGTACGCAGATGCGATATAACAGCCTTGCAGATTTCGTTCAAGTTTTGGAGCGCGCCGGCGAGCTCAAGCGCATTGCGCACCCCGTCAAAGCGCAGCTCGAAATCACCGAGATCGCCGACCGGGTGATGAAGCGTAACGGTCCAGCGCTTCTGTTCGAAAACGTCGACGGCAAACGAATTCCGGTGCTGATCAACGCCTTCGGCTCGATGAAACGGATGGCCTTGGCGTTGGGCGTCGGCGACGTGGAGGAGATCGCCCGCGAGATCGACCGGCTGATCCGCACCAAGCCGCCAAAATCGTTCAAGGACAAGCTCAGCCTTCTCGCCGAACTGGTCCGGCTCGCCGGCATTCCTCCGAAAATCGTCAAAGAAGCCGCCTGCCAGGAAGTGATCTTGCGCGATCCCGACTTAAGCATTCTTCCCGTTCTTACCTGCTGGCCCGGCGACGCCGGGCCGTTCATTACTTTACCGATGGTTTTTACCAAAGACCCGCGCACCGGCACGCGCAACGTCGGCCTTTACCGCATGCAGGTCTTCGACCGGCAGACCACGGGCATGCACTGGCACCTTCACAAAGTCGGCGCGCGCCATTACCAGCATCAGAAAGATCAGAGTGGACGGATGGAGCTTGCGGCTTGCTTGGGCGGAGACCCGGCGATGATCTATGCCGCCACCGCCCCCCTGCCCGATCAGATCGATGAAATTCTCTTCACCGGTTTCTTGCGCAAGAAGGGAGTCGAACTGGTAAAGGGGGTGACGGTGGACATCGAGGTGCCGGCAAATTCGGATATCGTCATCGAAGGCTACGTCGATCCCACCGAC
>DATEUF010000060.1:0-6593 GCA_035283325.1 Pyrinomonadaceae bacterium
CCATTGCCATGACGCTTCCGGTGGTTTTGCTCATCTTAGATATCTATCCATTGAGAAGACTGGAGTGGGACCCACGGCGGTGGTTTGATTCTACCGCGCGCGGAGTGTTGCGGGAGAAGATCCCGTTTTTGATCGTGGCGGTCCCATTTGCTTTGATCGCTTTATTCGGTCAACAGCAATCGTCGGCGCTGAGGTCTCTAGAGAGCTACGACGCGGGCTCCCGATTAGCTCAGGCGTTTTTCGGCGCTAGTTTTTATCTGTGGAAAACTCTCGTTCCGGTCAAGCTATCTCCGCTTTACGAGATACCGGCCCACTTCAGTCCATTGGATTCCTCGATTCTTGCCGGCGTAGCGGCAACAACCATGATTACGCTGTCGTTATATCTTCTCAAAAACCGGTGGCCCGCCGGCCTGGCTTGCTGGTTGTCCTATATCGCAATACTGGCTCCCGTCCTTGGTCTCGTTCAGGCCGGGCCGCAACTGGTAGCGGAGCGATACAGCTACCTGTCATGCCTAACGTGGGCGGTACTAGCCGGAGGCGCGGCATTCTATCTGACAGGTCACTCCTCGCGAAACCCACGTCGGCGCGCCTACGGGGCAGCCGCTGCGGCTACGATTATACTCTTTTTACTCGGCGCAGTAACCTGGAAGCAAACGCAAATTTGGCGTGATACCGGAACGCTTTGGCATCACGTGCTTACGCTCGACCCGCGCTCAAGCTTCGCTCATTATAACCTCGGTAGGTTTTTAGCAAGGCAAGGAAACCACGCGGACGCCATGATGCATTACGTAGAAGCTATTAAGTTTCGGCCTGATGACGCGGACGCCCATAACAATTTAGGAGTTCTGCTTATGCTGCGCGGCGAGTTTGAGGCAGCAATGCAGGAGTTTCAGAAGGCGACGCGAATCAATCCTCAGTATTCGCGAGCCCACTTCAACATGGGAAAACTTTTTGTCCGGCAGGGCGCACTCGATAAGGCATACGAAAGCTACCGTCAGGCACTGAAGTTCGAGCCCAATGAGGCGGAGATACACCTTGGGCTGGGAAATGTTTTGGCACGGCAAGGTCGGCTGGAGGAGGCTATGCCTTATTTCCAACAAGCTGTAAAGCTTAAGCCGGGCTGGGCCGACGCGTATGTGGAGTTGGCGCGATCATTGGCGGCGCAGGGCGATAGGGTCACGGCGGAAAAGTACTATGAGGAAGCCCTGCGACTTTTGAAATCACCGCGTCAGACTTCTTCCACGCCGTAGGTAGGGAGCAGCAAGAAATGGCAAGCAAGAGAAAAGCGGCCCGTCCTACCTCCGCCAAAGTGCCAACTCACAAGGGCGTAGTGCATGGAACCGGCGACTTCTTGTCCTGGTCAATTCCCTGTTTCATCGCGGTTACAACGTTTCTGGTATTTGTGCCGGCGCTGCGAAATGGTTTCGTCGACTGGGACGATCCCGCGAACCTAATTAACAATCCGGATTACCGCGGGTTGGGATGGAGTCATCTGGTTTGGATGTTTACCACTTTTCATATGACCCTCTATCGGCCGCTGACCTGGATTACTCATGGGGTCGATTTTATTTTGTGGGGCATGGCGCCTCTGGGATATCACCTCACCAGTTTGGTTTTTCATGTCGCCAACGCGGTCCTTGCTTACTTTCTTAGTTATCGGTTGTTAGCCCTCGCGTGGAGCGATATTGCCCCGTCAGATTTTTCTCTGCGACTTGGTGCTGGATTCTCGGCGCTTTTGTTTGCTGTGCATCCTTTGAGGGTCGAGGCTGTAGCTTGGGCATCTGGACGCGAAAATGTTGTCGCCGGCCTTTTTTCTCTATTGACGCTATTAAGTTACCTGCGAGCCGTCGCCGGGCTGCAGACCCAGTCCTCAGCCTACTGGAAATGGATGACCGGCGCTTGGCTGTGCTACGGCCTGTCGTTACTTTCCAAAGTCTCCGGCGTAACGCTTCCTTTGATCCTGTTGGTTTTGGATGTTTATCCGCTGAGGCGGCTGGAATTACGAGTCGCAACGTGGCTCCAGCCGCGACAGCGCCAAGTTTGGTTGGAAAAGGTGCCCTTTGTAGTGATCGCCGGTGGAGCATCATTGCTTGGTTTTCTGGCCAAAAATCGCTTTGGTACCGTGGCGACTCTGGATGACTACAGCGCATTGAGCCGTTTGAATCAGTCTATGTACGGGCTGGTCTTCTACATTTGGAAGACGGTTATGCCAGTGGGGCTGTCCCCACTCTACGAAAAGCTATCCTATTTCAGTGAAGCAGGTGTTGTGGACATCCGGAGTGGGTTGTTGGTCATTGGGCTGAGCACCTGCTTTATGCTTGCCAGGAAACACTGGCCGGCCGGGTTGGCGGCGTGGCTTTGTTACGGCGTGATTCTCATACCCGTTCTGGGCCTTATCCCATTCGGTCCACAGGTTGTCGCGGATCGTTATAGTTATCTCGCATGCCTTGGTTGGGCGTTGATAGCAGGGGCTGGCGTGGCGCACTTTTGGCATCTTTGGTCTGGCGGTCGAATGGGCCCCCGAACTTTTTTGCTCATCAATGCGGTCAGTGTATTGCTGTTCGTCGTACTTGGCGCTCTGACTTGGAGGCAGACGCAGGTTTGGCGGGATTCCGAGACGCTCTGGAAACATGCGGTGGCCATTGACCCAAAATCGAGCTTCGCCCACAACAACCTTGGTCTAATTTCGGTTGAACGGGGAGAGCTTCAAGAAGCGATTCAGCACTTGCGCGAGGCCGTGCGGATTGACCCTGCCTTCTCTGAGGCTCATGCCAATCTCGGTTCTGCCCTAGCTTCCCAAGGGAGCACGGACGAGGCCATGGGTGAGTTCCAAATAGCAATTCAGCTCAAACCGAATGACCCAGGCGCTTATAATAACTTGGGAAACTTGCTGGCCGATCGTGGCGATTTAAACGGTGCTGTCCGACAATTTCAAAAAGTCCTGCAGATAAGTCCCGAATCCGGGGATGGCCATTACAATTTGGCGCGCGTTCTTGCAAAACAAGGAAACGTGAAAGAGGCGTTCGTGAACTACAACCTGGCACTGCAATCTAAACCCCTGAACCCGGATAT
Source organism: Pyrinomonadaceae bacterium (assembly GCA_035283325.1). Classification (GTDB taxonomy): domain Bacteria; phylum Acidobacteriota; class Blastocatellia; order Pyrinomonadales; family Pyrinomonadaceae; genus PSRF01. The sequence continues at coordinate 3,073 of DATEUF010000060.1, forward strand.
CCTCAATAATTTAGGTCTTCTCCTCGTCGTTGAAGGCCAGCTAGACCAGGCGTCCGCACGCTTTCGTCGAGTGTTAGAAATCGACCCGAAGTACGCCAAGGCGCACTTCAACCTGGGTAAGGTGCAAGCAATGCAGGGGAATTTTGACGATGCCGCGCGCTCCTTCGAGGCAGCGCTGCGGATCCAACCGGGAGTAGCCGAGATCCATGAAAACCTGGCACGGGTGCTTGTTTTAAAAGGGAACAAGAAGGAAGCACTGCAGCACTACCAGGAAGCGCTCAACATCCTAAAACAATCCCGCTGACCACCTGCTAAGATTAGAGCTGGCCGGGACATCTTCGTTGGGGTTATCGCTAACCTCTCGGGCCCAATCTCCTGATAGAGTTCATTGATGGCCGAAGTAGATGCAAAACGTCCTATACGAGCGGCTTGCCGCTGAACGACAGTGGCTACACCTGGGAGTGCGCCAGTACCGCTTCGTGCGCCGTTATCTGGAGCGCCACCCTCAACTGACTCTGCGTCAAGTCGATCCCCTTATCCGTGAACTCGTAGAGTATCACGATCTGATCTCCTGCCTGGTGTCCGATGAGCTCACTCGTCGAGGTGACCGGCTGCTGGAGCGGCGGCGCAAACAAGCGCAGTTTCGCGATCCGCAAACGACGCTCGACAACTTCGACTTTAACTTCAACAAAAAGATCAATCGCAGTCTCATCTTCACCATCGATGGCACACGCAAACAGTATATGGAACCGCTGGCCACCGTCCCCCTGCTCAACATGGATAATCCGGGCATGCGCAGATCACCATCCGCCGCCGCCGAGGAACTACTCGAGATCGTCATGCGGCGCTATGAGCGGGCCAGCACGCTGCTGACTTCCAACCGTCCGGTGGAGGATTGGGGAAAGCTCCTCGGTGACAGCGCCACCGTCACCGCAATGCTCGACCGCCTCCTCCATCACGGTCACCTTCTCGAATGCGGCCCACGCAGTTGGCGAACTACTGCAGTTCAGACAGTAGGAAAAGTGCCTGCTAATCCCGCACCGTAGCAGGTTTCCAGCGAGCTTACATGAACATTTTAACTGGGGCCTTTGATTTTTCTGTCTTGCTTCGGGTTATCTGTTTGTGATATAAGTATATTACATGCATAAAGAAACCCGATTGCAAAACCTCAGCCACCTGCGTCTGGCTTTGCGCCAGCGTCTGAAAGACCTAGAAATTTCTCTCGAAGTGGTTTTCGGGCGCGCCCCGCTGGTCAAGGGCAATGTTTATGAAATGGCTCGAAAGTGCGGCAAGCCCTCGTGCACCTGTACGCGAGGCGAATGGCATCGCAGCATGATGTTGAGCTGGAGTGAGCGAGGCAAGACTCAGTTGTTTTCGATTCCTGCCGATCGGCTTGCCGAACTGCGCCAGAAGAGCCAGGAGTACTTGCGGTTTCGCCGCACCCGGGCCAGGGTATCGGAGATTTGTCAGGGGATGGTGGCCCTACTGGATCGTATCGAGAAGCTGCGCCGAGAAGCGCCCTGATATGGCAGAGACGGCCGAGTCAACATCGACTGCGATGCTCTTTGAGCGTAACGATGCCTTGGTGGTGGAGGCATTTCGGCGCGGGGAGTTTGATTATCTTGAAGGGGCAGGGGAAGTCTCGGAGACCGACTTCTTTCGTGCCATGACCGAGCGAAAGGTGTTGCAAAAATTAGCCGACACCCACCCTTCGCCGCACCAAAAGCACGATGTTCCTCTGTGGGTCTACATTGCCAGCGATATCTCCATGCGCTTTCACGGCGTCCATCGTTTCCATGCCTTTCCCTATGGGGTGCGCTCGGACGGGATGATCCAGGCGTTTGGAGCCGCCATGGGACATAAAGTGATGTCCCCGCAAACGGGCCTGCCTGTGCTCTGGCAGACAGGCGACGTATCGCTTTGCTGTGAGGGTTTCAATGACAAGAACGACTACGATAGACAGACCCCTTGCGATCAGGACTATCTCCGCAAGCTGGCGCGCAAGACCGATGCCCAAGCGCTTCAGTCTTGGTTCAATCGGGACGTGGTGGGAATCTTCAAGCAACACCATGCTTTTGATTGCGAGGGGATTTTCATCGGGGATGGCACCTATTTGTTTGTGCCCGATAACAGCAACTACCAGGGGTCCTCAGTTCTGCTCTTTGATGAACACAACCACCCCGTGGAGAGCCACCCGCCTGCCTGGCGGCGGGCAGGCCACTTAACAGCCCAGTAGCGAGCCCGTTGTGTTTTTCGCCGCTGCTACAAACTTGTCAGTCTGATCCACACCGATCGGGCTGGCGAGTTTTTCCTTTATGCCGGCCTGGAGGTCACGGCCGGCAAGGACCACGAGAACCCCATTCTCTATCGGTTAGTCGAGCAGTTTATCGAGTGCCATGGTCGGGGCGTGCTCAAGCGACTGTCTGCGGGGCCGCTTGTGGATCGCGGTTTCATCGACGGGCCCGAGATCGGTCGCTGCAAACAGGAGTGGGGGAGTTGATGTACTGATTCCGGCACGCAGCAATATGGATATCTACCAGGATGTCGTGAGTCTGGCTGCAAGCGGCGAGTTACGCTTCCAGCCCTGGGGGCCACCAGCGCTCCACCCCAAACCGATGGCTCTGCATCGACCCGAGCGCATTCGCAAACGCGAGGAGGCTCGACAGCGAACCCTGGCCCGCCTTAAAGCAAAAACTCAAGCCGAAACCTCCAATCCCCCGGCCGCTGAGATTGTGATCCGTTCTGAAGTCGCCACCGTGGCGGGCCTTAAGACGTTTTCCACCTGTTCTGTCCCACTGAACGCCATCGTTAACCGCGAGATCTACGCCGACGGTCACCACGATTACTGGGGGCTGCTCGATACCGCCCCCGTTAATGATCCAACACGGGGACGCCAGGACTATGCCCTACGTACCGCCATTGAAGAGCGCCATCGCCAACTAAAATGTTTCTCCGATCTGGAAGCTTTCTCTTCGCGCACCTTTAGCCTGATTGTCAATCAGGTGGTCTTCGTGTTGCTCACCTACAGCCTGTTGCAATGGTACTTGGTGCGGGCCGCTCGTCAACAACTCAACTCTAAAACCCGCACCCGCATCTTAGAGTTGCTGCGTCCAAGCACCACCGTCATTCTGATCTATTATCAAAACTATGTGGCCTATCTGAGCCCGCTCAAGCACCAGGAATTAGTGCTCACACTCAACGAGCAGGCGCGAAAGAAAATACTGGCCAAAACACGCAGATTACGACGAAACCTTGCCCACCAACTCGATCACGCACGGCCTCCCTAGTTCTCATCAGGCCGTTCCTCCATATCCGCTCAAGATCAACCGCAGATTCCAAAGCCAAGCCTTGCCTTAATCTAGCCACAGGGCTCCCTTAACAACTGAAAACCGCTGGGCAAACCGTCAGCGGCTTCCCAACACTGCGTTTCCGGTCCAATCCAACACGGCTGCTCGATTCACAAATCGTGCCGCGGCTATCATTCACCACACACGACCCTTTCCCACTGTCTGAATCGCAGG
>DATEUF010000061.1:0-16554 GCA_035283325.1 Pyrinomonadaceae bacterium
GCCGGCAGACTTCTTTGCCTCCCCGACTCCGTTTCATGCAACCACTTACCATGGCCGCGTAGAAATCAAGGGTTGCTGTTTACTCTTGACAGGCTACTAACCAGACAATAGATTCCCGACCACGGTCAATTCTATTTCTTAATCTCAAACTCGCTCGTTGTCGTTCGCAGGGTGTCCACGCAATCGCGAGTTTGTTAAAAGGAGATCTGTCATGAAAAGACTCACGCCAGGCTTACTCGCGATTCTCGTGCTTCCGCTTACTATCCTACTTACATTACGCACCGCGAGTGCGCAGGAATCAGTCACTCTTTTGGCGGGTGCGGAGCTGACACGAGTGGTGCCGCCGGGTTTTTACTTTCAGGGTTTGAGCGCACCCACACAGATGCGCAACTCGGCAGCCGCCCGCTTCGGAACAAGTCGGTTCGTTATCGCTGGAATGGTCGACACATCCGGCTACGCGGTGGACGTGCGGGCCAAGTATGAAGGCTTCCTGATCACAGATTCACCTATTTCGCTCAATGGTTCTGACGTCGCCACAGGTGCTTATGGGTTTGGTTTTAGTGGCGACGGAAAGCTCAATATTCTTGATCTCGCCGGAAACCAGATCCTTTCAGTCTCCACAACAAAGGATAGCGGCTTGAAACGACCTCGGCCGTTAATGATGATGAAAGGCGCCGATGGCGTTCGTCTGTACAGCGGCAGGGACTACGCAGTGATCGCCACCAGGTAGACCCCGAGATTACTGTACTGCTTAAGTTTATCCGGATCTACGAAATTGCACCTGGCGATAACGAAATCAACGTTGGTGTGATTTTGTATGACTTGGTGGATCCCTTATTCTATGCGAGTTTCCTCGGGTTCACGCCGTCCCAAGCTGCTATGAGGTCTACCATCCGGTTGCCATTCATTTTTCCGCTGATATTGTGCATCGCGTTTGCTGGAAGCGCCTTCCAGAAATCAGAAAGCAAAGATCAGTCGCAGGAAAACAGCGAAAGGGCTTCCCAATCTTCACAGGAGAACCTTGAGGACGCTTATCGGGCGAACAATGTGGGCGTTGCCTTGCTGGAGCAGTACAACGCGAAGGAAGCAGCCGCCGCTTTCCGGCGTGCGTTGAACATCAATCCAAAGCTCTTCATCGCTCGCCACAATTTAAGCCTCGCGCTCTACTACGCCCCCGATCTTGATGGTGCATTCAGCGAAGCTCAAAAAGCAGCAGCTCAGAACCCCTCAGCCCCGCAGCCTAACTACCTTATGGGGTTGATTACTCGTGCTCAGAATCGTTTTGCAGAGGCGATCAGTAATTTTGAGAAAGTCAGGAACGTGGACGCAGACGATGTCGGCACAAACGTGAACCTCGGACAGCTTTATGCAGTGCAGAAAAGATATCCGGAGGCGATAACCTCGTTTCGTAAAGCCATCGACGCGGAACCATATAACGAGACCGCTCTTTACAATCTGGGGATCCTCTTGACCCGCACAGGGGCACGTCAGGAAGGGCAGCAACTGCTTGAGCGCTTTCAGCGCTACCGGCAAAGTGGCGCCGGGACGACGATGGGCAACAACTATCTCGAGCAGGGAAGGTATGCCGAAGCACTCGTCTCCACGGGAGTTGAGCCTGAACTCGTAGACCAGACACCTCCGCACGTCGCTTTCACAGATGCCACTCAGGCGTTTTTCCCTGCGCAGCGACAGTCTGCCCCAAAAGAACAACATAATCCGCAGATTTCGCAGATTACTCAGAACCTGAGGAGGGAAGGACGAGGATCGGCTTGGGGACCGGTGGAAGAGAGCTCGACAAATGCGTTTGCTTTGCAGTTCAGGAGTGGGGCAACGCTTTTTGACTACGATGGCGATGGCAGTCTTGATCTGCTGGCACTAAGAGATAATGGTCTCGCACTACTTAAAAACGACCATGCAAAGTTCCTGGATGTCACTGCTACAACCGGTGCACTCACTGAGCAGGTTCGGGCGGCACCGGTTCTGGCAGTTGCGGGGGACTACGATAATGATGGGCTCGCGGACCTGTTGGTCGTGCGCTATGCAAACATTTCCATCTATCACAACGACGGTCAGGGGAGATTTTCAAATCGCACGCGAGAAGCTGGTATTCCCGCTTATCCCTACCTTTCAATCTCTGCAGCCTTTGCTGATGTGGACCACGACGGAGATTTGGATGTGTTTGTCGCAGGTTTCGCAGATTTGAGCAATGCGAAGTTCGAACCCTTGCCTGGCAAGGTTTCAATACAAAAGCCGGAGTCTCTAAGTTCACCATTTGAGCAGGCAAACCGCCTGCCTCTTGCGCCCAATCTGCTGCTCCGCAACAACGGCAATGGGACGTTCAGCGATGTGACAACCCAGGCAAGGGTAGCTACTCGTTCTGGACACGCTGTTGCGGTTGTGCCAACGGATTTTAATAATCGCCGCGACGTGGATCTCTTTGTTGCCAATTATGCGTCTGCCCCTGACCTCTTCAGCAATCAGCGTGATGGTAGCTTTCGCAATGTCGCGAAGGATGTCGGTTTTGTGAGCGGCGATAAATGGAGTTGTGTGGCCGCTGGCGATATTAATAAGGACGGCTTCACAGATTTTTTCCTGGGCAAGAACCTTTACGCTGGTGGCAATGAACCGCCGGAGGTTACCCGCGTCGAAGCTGGAAGCATCATTGCAATTAGTGATCGTGGATCGAAATTTACGTTTAAGACGGCGCCAGTTGCTTCTCTGAATGTAGTCGCGGCTCAGTTTGTTGATTACGACAATGATGGATTGATTGACTGCTTAGTAGTCACAGACAGAGGCCTACAGGTGTTGCGAAATATTGGCAGCGGCTGGATAAACCTTACTCAAAATGTCGCAGGAGAAACGAGCGTGGCCAAATCAGGAAACCGGACATTCGCGTCTGGTGATCTTGATGGTGATGGTGACGTCGACCTGATCATCGGGGGTACTGATGGGGAGCTTCGCGCGCTTCGGAACGACGGCGGCAATCGCAACGTTTCGGTCAGGGTAAACCTTAAAGGCCGCGTGAGTAATAAGAGCGCGGTACAGTCCAAGATCGAGATGCGCGCTGGAAGTTTATGGCAGAAGTTGGAGACGTATGCCGCGAGTCCCGCACCGGCGCCAGCCGATCTGATCTTTGGATTGGGGAAGCGGGTACGTCCAGACGCCGTAAGAGTGATTTGGTCCGCCGGTATCGTGCAAGCCGAAACCGATTTTGGAGCTGCCACCGCAACCAACCGATTTAATTTGAGTATAACGGAACTCGATAGAAAGCCATCCTCGTGTCCTTACCTCTATACCTGGAATGGCAGTCGCTTTGAATTTATCACTGACTTCCTGGGCGGGGGAGAGATGGGCTATCTCGAGGAAGTAGGACGTTATAACAGGCCCGACCCGCTGGAGTATGTTCGTATTCCCGAGGATAAGCTCAAAGAGAAGGACGGCCGCTTCGACCTACGGATAACCAACGAGCTGGAAGAGGCGTTGTTTGTAGACCGGCTTCAGCTTTGGGCAATTTCCCACCCGGCCGGAACAGAATTCTATCCAAATGAAGGAATGACAGATCCGCCAAAGCCATTTCGGCTATTTGTGACTCAAGACGCACAGCCTCCGCTTAGTGCTGTTGATGAGCATGGACACGATGTGCTCGACCGTATTGCGGAATTGGATCGCCGTTATCCCGATGACTTCAAGCTCGATCGCATCCGTGGATATGCAGAAGAACACACGTTAACGATGAAGCTTGACGACCAGAGGAGTTTCAATAGTAGCCACAAGAACACGCTCTTATTGTTGACCGGTTGGACGGATTACGCCTGGTCCAGCGATAACCTGGCGGCCGGACAGGCGGGCAAAACGATGATGTTGCCGTCACTCCAAACGAAGGATCAGCATGGGCAGTGGCGTACGGTGATTGAGGATATTGGCATTCCTGTCGGCCGTCCCCAGACAGTTACAGTTGATCTCACAGGAAAATTTCTAAGTGCGAGCCGGGAAGTACGTATCGTTACCAACATGCGGATCTACTGGGATCAAATCCTGGTCGATAGGTCCGGTGGTGACTTTCCAGTGGAGATCACGAAGCTCGATCCCGCGAATGCCCAACTACGGTGGCGCGGGTTTTCACGGGAGTTCAGCGCTGATGGTCGACAGCCCTTTGGCTACGATTACGAGCGAGTGTCCTTCACCTCGCCGTGGAAAGTTATGACGGGTCGTTACACGCGCGAAGGCGACGTGAGGGAATTGTTGCTGCAAACGGACGACATGTTTATAGTCTCTCGGCCCGGTGACCAAATCAGCATCTCATTTGACGCCACCAGGTTGCCGGCATTGCCTCCGGGGTGGATGCGTACGTTTGTCTTATATGCCGACGGCTTCAGTAAGGAGATGGACATCAACAGCGCAAGTCCCGATCAAGTTGGGCCGCTACCGTTTCATGGCATGAGCAGATACCCTTATGCGTGGCCCGAAGCTTACCCCCTGACCGAGAAGCGTCGCGCGTATATCGAGAGTTACAACACGCGCGTCGTGACAAACAGCTATCTCTCACTCACTTGGTAGGCAACAGTTGAACGCCGCCTAATTCTTCTGTTCAGTGTTTTCTGTGGAATCTACGTAATCTGTGGATAGATTTTTATGGAACACATTCGCTATGCAGTAGCAGCGTGCCAAACAGATTTGGCAAATCCAATCGACCGGAGCAGCATGCGTGCAAATACAACGCGCATGCTGGCCATGGTCGATGCGGCAGTGGCGGGTGCAGCCCCGTTTCTTCCGGTACGACTCGTCGCCTTCCCGGAGTTTGCGCATGCAGCGCCGATTTATGAGACCACCCGACAACTACTTGACAAACTCGCGGTCAAGATCCCTAACGAACACACGGAACGCCTGGAGCAAAAGGCCCGCCAACACAACCTCTACATCCAGAGCGGTACTATGTTGGAAGTTGATGGCAGGTGGCCGGATCATGTTTTCAACACCACGTGTCTCATTGGGCCGGAAGGAATCCTGTTCAAGTATCGAAAGGTGAACACTTGGATTCCCTACGAGGTGCACACGAGTCCTCACGATATTGATGACTACGACGCGCCACTCTTTCCAGTTGCCGAGACGCCTATTGGCCGGATCGGGTGTGCCGTCTGTTATGACTGGCTTTTTCCTGAGGCAATCAGACAATTAGCGTTCAACGGCGCGGAAATTCTTGTGCGGGTTTCCGCCTACATGGATCCCTGGGGCGCGACGGAACCGATGGACTGGTGGACGGTCATCAATCGGGCGCGCGCGATCGAAAACATCGCTTACGTTGTTGCCGCTAACCAGGGCGCGAGCTTGAGCCATTATCCACCGTATTCCTGGCCCGGTGGGAGTCAGGTTGTCGATTACGATGGGCGTTTATTGGCGGCAGCATCCCCAGGGCCCGGAGAAAGAATCGTGGTGGCCCCAGTAGATATTTCTGCCTTACGTCATGAGCGTGCGACGCGGCGGGGCCATCACATGCTGGCCCATCTGCGCACCGAGGCCTATCCGGTGTATCAGCGACACCAGTATCCGCCGCGGCAGGATGAGATTGGTGGGAAGGGTGTCTCCGTCGAGCGAAACAACGAGTTGATTCATGAGGCAAAGCTTCGTTTGAATAAGCCATAACGAGTGAAAATCGGATCCACAAAATTACATGAAGCCTCACTAACCGGCTTAGTGTCTTTTCGTGCGTTTTCGTGGATCATGCTGCGACTCGGATCCACAAAATTACATGAAGCCTCACTAACCGGCTTAGTGTCTTTTCGTGCGTTTTCGTGGATCATAATCTTGTGTGCGGCGGCCATGGCCCAGCAGCAACCTGCTCCAACACCCACACCGCGAACGGGCCGAGCATATTCGGCACCTGATTTGCCAAAAACTCCCCCGCCCGCTGGTCCGCAAGCGGCGTCACCCGTGACCTTCACTGATGTTACTGCCCAGACTCGCATCACTTTTAAACACGCAGCCTCAGCTACAAGTCAGAAGTACCTGCTGGAGACAATGGGTGCAGGGGTGGCGATGCTTGATTATGACAACGACGGCCGCCTGGATCTGTTCTTCACAAATGGCGCCCAGTTGAAGGATCCTATGGGCAAAGGTGATGTGCCCGATAAGCGCAACCCCAGATATTGGAATCGGCTGTATCAACAAAAACCTGATGATACGTTTATCGATATCACGGAACAGGCTGGTCTCAAAGGTGAGGGCTACAGCATGGGTGCTGCCGTGGGTGACTACGACAATGATGGTTATGTCGATCTTTATGTGACGGGATATGGAGAAAATCATCTGTATCACAATAACGGCAACGGCGCTTTCTCTGATGTAACCCGAAAACTGGGGGTCTCGGCGGGAGGGTGGTCAACTAGTGCCGGCTGGTTCGATTACGATCGCGACGGCCGGCTCGATCTATTCATCGCCCGTTACCTGGACTGGGATTTTGAAAAGGGTTCCATCTTTTGTGGCGAGGCTCGACCGGGGGGCCGCGCCTTTTGTCATCCAGACAACTTCAAAGGAGTCACCAACCTCCTTTATCACCAGCTTCCGGATGGGACCTTCGAGGAAGTCACCACAAAAGCAGGGATGGCGGATCCAAGTGGCAAGGCCCTGGGGGTGGCTTTTGCAGACTTCGACAACGACGGCCTGCTGGACGTGTTCGTGGCCAATGATAGCGTGCGACAGTCACTCTATCGCAACAATGATGATGGCACCTTTGAAGATGTCGCTGTGATGGCCGGAGCGGGTTATGACGAGAACGGCAAAACTTTTGCTGGTATGGGAGTGGACGCTGCCGACTTCGAGAACGATGGCCACATGGATGTAGTAATGAGCGTTGTCGATGGTCCACCGGTGGTGCTGCGCAACAAGGGAAGCAAGAACCACTGGCTGGGCGTGAGGCTTGCAGCCATGAAAAACCGTGACGGTTTTGGCCCGCGAATCACAGTCGTGGATGGTAGTGGCAGAAGACATATCTTTGATGTAAACAATGCCGGGAGCTACCTCTCCTCCAATGACTCTCGAGTGGTCGTCGGTCTCGGAAATGCAGTGACAGTGCGCACGGTTGAGGTACGTTGGCCCAACGGACAAGTCGAGAAGATCGCGAACCCTACAATCGATCGTTACCTAACTATCAATGACCACTAACGGGCTCATATTTTCGTTAGTCTGAATGTTTCAAACAACATTTACTCCAACTTGCGTTCTCTTAGTTGCAGGCCTGGTCCTGCTTTTGCTCTTCCATAACTCCTCGACGCTGATAGCTCAAGCTCCGGAGAAAAAACCCGAACCACAAGGGATGAGCGGTGTCTCAACGGGCACGGCCATCAACTATTCGTCGCGCCGCACAGTAGGAATTACTGATCCCAAGGCCCGGGTCGTTTTCGAAGATGTCACAGAGAAAACGACGATTGCAAAATTCAGGCAGCGGTCTGGCACGCTTCAGAAGGATTTCATATTTGAAACACCTTCGGGAGGAGCAGCAATCTTTGACTACGACGGTGACGGGCTAGGCGATCTGTACCTGCTGAATGGTTCAACCCTGGCGGCCCTTCAAGGTAAGGAGAAGCCTCCGCGCGCCGCCCTTTACCGCAATCTTGGCAACTGGAAATTTGAAGACGTTACAGACAAAGCTGGCGTGGCCAACGAAAGATGGGGTTTTGGCGTTGCCGTTGGTGATTACAATAATGACGGCCATCCTGACATGTACGTGACCAACTTCGGCGTTTCTCGTCTGTATCACAATAACGGCAATGGGACTTTCACTGATGTGGCTATGAAGTTGGGTGTAGCGCGAAAGGGCTGGAGCACAGGCGCCAGTTGGGGCGACTTTGACGGAGACGGGCGGCTCGATCTATTCGTTCCCGGTTACGCGGATATTGACCTTAACAATCTTCCTCCCAGCCCGAGTGAGGCAGGAAAGCCAGGTGGGGTGGGTCAAAACTTCTGCCAGTTTCGGGGCGTTGCCGTGATGTGCGGCCCCCGCGGTCTGCCGGGGGAGGGCGATACGCTCTATCATCAAAGGTCGGATGGGTTTTTTGAAGATGTAAGCATCAAAGCCGGCGTTAACGACCCACAGAAGTACTACGGATTTTCGTCAGCATTTGTACATGTTGATGAGGACAAGCTGCTCGACCTGATTGTGGTAAATGATTCAACCCCCAAACAGCTATACATTAATAAAGGAGACGGAACGTTTGAGGAAGTCGGGTATCCTTCGGGGGTGGCTCTGAATGAGAACGGTCGAGAGCAGGCGGGGATGGGCCTTGCTGTCGGTGATTATGACAACGATGGTCGCGTCGATTTTCACATCACAAATTTCTCCGATGATTCTAATGTTCTCTACCACAATGACGGAGATGGAAACTTTACAGACATTACTTTCCAGGCTGGTCTGGGTGAAGTCACAATCCCGTTTCTCGGATGGGGTACGAGCTTCATCGATTTCGACAATGACGCCTGGCTTGACCTTTTCGTGGTGAACGGACACGTCTATCCAATCGTTGATGCCAACCAGTGGGGAACTAGCTTTGCTCAACAACCATTGCTGTTTCGCAATTCAAAAAATGGAAGATTCGAGCGTGTGGGTGCGGCTCCAGGCAGCGCGCTGGCCCAGGCGTGGCCGGGACGTGGTCTTGCGGTTGGCGACCTCGACGGTGATGGCCGATCAGATCTCGTAGTCAATAATATCGATAGTCGACCTGCGGTGTTGCGGAATGTGGCTGCTGGCGCCGGGCATTGGCTTGACGTGCGACTTGTGGGCGACCCGGCCAAAAAGTCTCCCCGGGATGCGATTGGCAGCATCGCATATCTGACCAGCGGCAAGATTCGACAGCGTCGAGACGTGGTGAGTGGCGCCGTCTATTGTTCTCAGAACGACCTGACCCTGCATTTCGGCCTGGGCCCGGCAACGAAGGTAGACAAACTTGAGATACAATGGGCCAATGGGACTTCAGAAACCTTTGACGTTTCGTCGATCGAAAAGACTTTGGTTATCATACAAGGCAAAGGCAGACAGCAGTCTGGAGTCTAGAGTCTGGAGTTAAATAGGTCATATAGGTCCAATACCTATTCGTCTCTCGCACCAGAAACCAAGGGAAAGTGTATATCTTGCGACGACTTGATCTGAAAAAGGCTCAGGCGGCCCGCTTAAATACGATCCGCGACATCAACCGTCAAATCGTGTTGAACTACGTTCGCGAACGCGAGCCAATATCGCGTGCAGAGATTGCTCGGGAGACCGAGCTTCAGCGTTCAACCGTCTCGGCAATTGTGGAAGATCTCAAAGCAGAAGGCCTCGTTGAAGAGACCGGGGAAGGTGAATCAACTGGCGGCCGTAGACCGATGTTGTTGAGGCTGCGGACCGCGGGTGCCGTCGCCATCGGTGTAGCAGTTACACCCACAGTTACCACAGTTGGGACAAGCGATCTGGCAGGCCGGATTGTTGATGCCCACGATTTTCCCACTGATTTCAACGCCGAGCACACGCTAAAGAATATTATTGCGCGCGTGAGGGAATTCTCAGCACAGAAATCGATCGAAGGAGTGGGAGTCAGTCTTCCTGGATTGGTTGACCCTTCAACTGGTGCAGCGATCTACATTCCTTATTTCGATTGGCGCGACTTACCTATAGCCGAGACGATCTCGTCGGCGGTTGACTTGCCTGTCGCTGTCGACAACGATGCCAATGCGGTGGCGCTGGCTGAATTGTGGTTTGGCAAACCTGAGGTCACTGATGCGCGAGATTTCATTATGGTGCTTGTTGCGGAGGGCGTGGGCACCGGAATCATCTTCGATGGTCAGGTTTATCGCGGCCAACGTGGGGCGGCGGGCGAGTTTGGACACATGGTAATCGGCACACATGCTCCGGTGGCGTGTTCGTGTGGTAACCACGATTGTTGGGAAGCATTTGCCTCCGAACGTGCAGCAGTGGCCCGTTACCTCAAATCCTCTCGGGATGGTGACAAGCCTGCCCCAACCTTTAAGCAATTAGTTGATCTTGCACTGGCCGGAGAGACTCACGCCAAATCCGCGCTGGTTGAAACTGCGCTCTGCCTGGGCGTAGGGATATCGAACCTGGTCGTAGGATTCAGTCCCGAAGCCGTGGTAGTAGGCGGCGAGATTGCCCGCGCCTGGCCTCTGGTGGAGAAGGCGCTTACCGAGACCATAGAGCGTAGTGTGCGTCGTGGGTTACCCTCAGCGAAGATCCTGCCTTCAACACTTGGCGAAAAGCCAACCTTGACTGGTGCACTCAGTTTGGTACTGGCGAGCAAGTTCGCTGCCGCGTTCGCTGCCTAACCTCTCAGGAACGAATAATGGATGACAGGCTCCGCACAAAGCAGATGATGGGTCAGTCGCCCCAATAAACGAAGTAACAAAAGTGTCTTCTGGCACATTCACGACGTAAGGTCCGCCGGGCTGATGAGAAAGGGAATTTAACCCTCGACGCATGAATCTTACTTTGCAGGGCGTTCTGGCCTCGGGCGCTGTTTCACTGTTCTTCACAGGCCTGGTTCTTAACTCCAGTATAGCCAGCGCCCACTCTCAAAGAAGCCAGCGCGCGAGTAGACTTCAGCAATCAAAAAGAGTTAGCAAGTTATTCAACCGAAATTGCGTCCGCTGTCATGGGACGGATGGGCGTGGCGGCACTCCACTGGGCCAGGTCTTCAATGCCCCAGATTTTACTGATTCCTGAGTGGTGGCGAAAGAATGATACTCGCACCGCCACCCTGATCTCGGTGGTTACGCGAGGCAAGGCGGGTATGCCGGCCTTTGGCAAGAAGTTGAAGAAGGGAGAGATTAGCTTGCTTGTTGCCCGGGTGCGGAGATTTAGAAAATAACAAGCTGGTCCAGAAAAACTCTTGAGTTAACAATCGAGAAACCATAATGCTTACGTCGCTCCTCCTCTTCTGCATATTCATTTTTCAGGCTGTCGCCCTGGCAAACGCCCCGGTCGTGATCAAAGCCGAGCCTCCCTCGTGGTGGGCCGGACACACTATCAATCCCGTCCGGCTGTTAGTACGGGGCCAGAACCTCGCAGGTGCTCACGTTCGTGCTACTACTCGCCTTTTACAGCCGTCTCGTGTGCTGGTGAATAGCGCTGAAACCTATCTTTTTGTCGATCTCAATATCAATCCCAGAACCCCACCTGGTACGTATTCATTGATTATCGAGACGGCCCACGGCCGCACGGAAGTTCCATTTACTATCGAAAGACCACTCGCAGCGCGAACCAATTTTCAAGGAGTGACAGTAGACGATGTGATCTATCTCATCATGATAGACCGGTTTGCCAATGGAGATGAGTCGAACGACACTCCTCGCGACGCGCCCGCAGAAGCAAATGACCGGCGGAACCCTCGCGCCTTTCATGGAGGTGACCTTCGCGGCGTCATTAATCATCTGCCATACATGAAAGAGCTTGGCATTACTACGCTGTGGCTCACACCCTGGCACGATAATTGGAACGGCATAAACACCTGCGATAAAAGTTGGTGCCCGAATACTTACTACCACGGGTATCACTCGATCGACTATTACGCCGTCGAGGATAGGTTTGGTGATATCACGACACTCCGCGAACTCGTTGAGAAGGCGCACCGGCTCGGGTTAAAAGTGGTCCAGGACCAGGTTGCCAACCACGTTGGTTCTCGCCACCCGTGGGCAAGAAATCCTCCTCTACCTGATTGGTTCCATGGTACGTTAGCGCAACACGACCAAAACAGGTTCGCGAATAGTGTCTTGCTGTCACCACACGCCAATCAGGACGATTTGCGGAATGTGCTTGAAGGCTGGTTCAGCGACGACCTGCCAGATATGAATCAGGAGCAGCCTGAGGTGGCGCGGTATGAGATTCAAAATGCGCTCTGGTGGATAGGGGTTTCGGGTATTGACGGCATCCGGCAAGACACGATTCAGTACATGCCGCGGCCCTTTATTCGCGATCTATCAAATGCCTTGCACCGGCAGTATCAGAGAATGTGGATGGTCGGTGAAGTTTTTGAGCGAGACGCAGCGCAGACGGCGTTCTTTATGGGCGGGCATACTGGTTGGGACGGCGTCGATACGAAGTTGGACTCAGTTTTTGACTTCTCGCTATGGGACGTTTCGCTGAAGGTTTTCACCGGTAAGCTACCCGTGAAAGCGCTTCGTGATCAGTTGAAATACGATGCGCTTTACCCGGACGTGACGAAAATTACTACCCTGGTTAATAATCATGACACCCCTCGTTTCATGTCACTCCCGGGCGCTACACTCGAAGGAGCAATGCTGCACACCGCCTTCACTTTGAGCGTTCGCGGAATTCCGCAGCTCTATGCTGGGGAAGAGATCGCGATGGAAGGTAAGGAAGATCCCGACAACCGGCGCGATTTTCCTGGGGGCTTTCCTGCTGACCAGCGAAGTGCGTTCAACGCATTAGGGCGCACGTCGATTGAAAAGCGTATGTTTGACTGGACACGTTCGTGGATAAGTCTGCGGGCCGACCATCCAGCCTTGAGACACGGCCGTTTGATCGATCTTTTTTATGATGAGGAATCGTACGCGTTTGCGCGACAGATTCCGGACCAGACTGTGATCGTCATTTTGAATCGCGCTGACCATGATAGAACGGTTGTACTACCGGCAGCCGCAATCGGCTTAAGAAACGGAACGGAGTTACAGCCTTTGCTCGGTGCAAAGGACAGAAGTCGCGTGGTGAGCGGCCGAGCCTCGCTGGTTGTGCCTGCGAAAACGGCTGCTGCCTATGGGTTGAGGATTAATAAATGAAATTTCCCAGAGCCAGCGGCATTTTGCTGCATCCGACTTCTCTTCCTGGTCCTTTTGGTATCGGAGATCTCGGTCCGGAAGCTTATGCATTTGCCGATTTTCTGACCACAAGCGGACAAAGTCTCTGGCAAGTATTACCTCTTGGCCCAACAGGTTATGGCGACTCCCCGTATGCCTGCTACTCAGCTTTTGCCGGCAACACTTTGTTAGTCAGTCCTGAAGCCCTTGTTACCGACGGATTACTGCTCGAGGAAGATCTTTCCGATGTTTCAGTTGCACGGGAGGACCAGATAGATTTCGAGGCAGTTCACAAGCTTAAGGCCTCGCTGCTACTAAAGGCGTTCACGCGATTTCGCGAGGCTCGCAATCCCAAGCTGGTTGACGCATTTTCGAATTTTATTCATCGGTGTGCTTCCTGGCTCGATGATTACGCACTTTTTCAGGCACTGAAGGATGCTCATGGTGGAGTTGCGTGGATTGACTGGGAGCCTGCTCTCGTGCGCCGTGAGCCGGAAGCTCTTGCCAGCGCCCAGCAGAAACATCATGAGCAAGTCGAAGCCCAGAAGTTTTACCAGTTCCTGTTCTTTAAGCAATGGTTTGCTCTCAAGGCCTACTGTAATGAGCGCGGTATCCGGTTGATTGGCGACGTTCCGATCTTTGTGGCGGAAGATTCAGCAGACGTGTGGACCAATCCGGACCAGTTCAAGTTGGACGACGGCGGCCGGCCGTTGGTCGTGGCCGGCGTCCCACCGGATTACTTCAGTGCCACTGGGCAGTTTTGGGGCAATCCGTTATACAACTGGGACCGCATGCTGGCCGACGGGTTCAAGTGGTGGCTTGAACGTGTAAGCGCCACGTTGCAAACAGTAGACATTGTCCGTATCGATCATTTCCGAGGCTTCGTAGCTTGTTGGGAGATACCGGGAGGCGATAAGACCGCGGAGCGTGGCCGCTGGGTACCGGCGCCGGGACGGGAATTGTTCACGCGGATCAAGCACGTGTTAGGCGAACTGCCAATCATCGCGGAAGATCTTGGTGTGATCACACCAGAAGTTGAGGCCTTGAGAGATAGTTTTGGCTTTCCCGGTATGCGCATACTGCAATTTGCTTTTTCAAGTGACACAAGAAACATCGATCTGCCACACAACTATCATCGCAACACAGTTGTATACACCGGCACGCATGACAACGACACCATTGTGGGTTGGTTTGAGAGCGTGCCTGGTGCCGGCTCGACACGCACGCCCGCGCAGATCGAGCGTGAGCGGAAATTCTGCCTCAAATACCTAAACAGCGACGGCAGTGATATTCATTGGGACTTTATTCGAACGGTATTGGCCTCGGTTGCTGACACTGCAGTAATTCCCTTACAGGATCTACTGGGACTGGGAAGCGAGGCACGCATGAACCTTCCGAATACTATCTCGGGAAACTGGGTCTGGCGTGTTAAGCCGAACGTTTTGACTCAGTCACATGCCGCTCGTTTGCGTGAGCTAACGGAGCTTTACGGCCGCACGATCCCGACCGCTGGCGAAGCCACGGAAGGCATAGATCCTTGACTGAAAGTGACAAGGCTGGACCCACGAAATAGCACGAATTCACACTAATCAATTTAGTGTAAATTCGTGTGATTTCGTGGATCGGAGCATCGACAAAATCTATGCACTTGCTGAAGCCAGAGCGCGCAATTCTCATCTTGCTAGGCGCATGTTTCACAGCGGTAAGTTCTTTTGCCCAAAACGCGCCGGAAGTGTTTAAGGTCGACCCGCCCAGTTGGTGGACGGCAAGTACTTCAAGTTCTGTGCGATTGCTGATTCGCGGCCGCAACCTCAAGGGTGCGCAGGTTCAGATTGTGGGTCGCGGCCTGCGTGTAGTAGGCAGCCCGAAGATCAACGACCAGGGTACTTATATCTTTGTCAATGTCGCAATTGCGCCAAACGCGACGCCGGGAAAACGTACCTTAAGGGTTCGCACTGAAAACGGAATGGCGTCTGCGCCTTTCGAAGTCCTTGGTCCCCTCAATCGCGCTGGCCGTTATCAGGGATTTTCGCCTGCCGACGTGATGTATCTGATCATGATTGATCGTTTTAGCGATGGTGATAGCACGAACAACGATCCACCGCAATCGAAAGGTCTATATGATCGTGAGAACAAGTTCTATTATCACGGCGGCGATCTCCAGGGCGTAATTGACAAGTTGCCGTATCTAAAGGATCTAGGCATTACAGCTCTGTGGTTGACCCCCTGGTACGATAACTATGATCGCCTTAATCAGATCGAGCTGAAGGAAAAGAGACCGAGTACCGGGTTCCACGGCTACAATCCGCAGGACTTCTACACCGTTGAGGAACACTTTGGAACGCTGGAAGAGCTTCAGGAGTTGGTCGAGGCAGCGCATCGGTCAGGAATCAAGATCATTCAGGACCAGGTAGTGAATCATACTGGTCCTTATCACCCCTGGGCAGATGATCCACCAACCGCAACCTGGTTCAATGGCACTAAATCTCACCACCTGAAAAACGTGTTTCAGACCTGGGTCTTGCATGATCCTCGCCCTATCGAGCAATTGAAACGTGAAACGATGGAAGGCTGGTTTCTCGATTTCCTGCCCGATCTTAATCAAAACGACCCGGAAGTTTCTCGTTATTTGATTCAGAACACGCTGTGGTGGATTGGCGTTACGGGCCTGGACGGAATTCGCATGGACACCTGGCAATACGTGCCAAATACTTTTTGGCACGACTGGACTGCGGCGATTAAGCGTGAGTTTCCCCGGTTCACAGTAGTAGGCGAAGTCAAGGATGGCGATGTGGTCCATACCTCTTTTTTCCAGGGTGGCCAAGTTCGTGATGGAGCCGACTCAGGTCTGGATTCGCTGCTCGACTTTCCTCTGTTCTATTCAATCCGGCACGCATTCGCCGAGGACCTGAGGCTCGACGAAATCCCTAAAACCCTGGCGAAAGACTACCTCTACTCTAATCCGGAAATTCTGGTGACACTCTTGGGCGGGCACGACGACGGTCGCTTCATGAGTGAGAAAGGGGCAACGATTGACGGGTTGAAGTTAGCCAATGCCCTTGTTCTCACCACTCGTGGTGTACCGCAGCTCTACTATGGCGACGAACTCGGCATGACTGGGGCCGATGAGCCAACCACCCGGAATGACTTTCCTGGTGGCTTTCCCGGAGATAAGAGAGATGCCTTTACCAAAGATGGGCGAACCAGGGATGAGCAGGAGATCTTTGATTACATTCGCAGGCTCACACACCTGCATGCAGAACTCCCACCGTTCCAGTTTGGAAAGCTGGTGAATCTCTATTCTTCCGAGCAGCAGTATGCTTACGCGCGGGTAACGAAAACTGGTGCAGTGGTAATCGCCATCAACAATGATACAAAGCCGGCGGCGATGGAATTTGATGTTACAGAGACCGGTCTGCCGAATGGCGTGCTGCTCGTGGATCGTATGAGCGTTAGCAAAGATATTGTCATTAGTGCAGGGAAGTTAAAGTTGAATCTACCGGAGCGTTCGGCGGCTGTTTTTGCCCGAAAGTGAAACCACGAAATTACACGAAATGACACCAACCAGATTTGGATTGTGCTCCTGTGATTTCGCGCAACAGAATTTCGTGATAGTTCGTGTAATTTCGTTCGCAGCCCATAATGCTGCATGTCTAGCCGGTGCAAGACCGGTCATGGGAATTGACTGTATGCCCATGTAGTTATACTCGACCTCTTTGGGGAGCGATCCTCGAAGATGAAAGCTCGAAAGTAAAAGTC
>DATEUF010000062.1:0-15088 GCA_035283325.1 Pyrinomonadaceae bacterium
AATCCGCAGCCGTCAAAGTAAGTTACATCTTGCTACGTCCAAACACATGATCGCGCCATAATCACGCATCCCGATTGCCGGCCGCGGCATTCCAAGATGAGGACTAGATGCGGTAATGGCTACGATTGACTAAACGAGGTCACCGTTTTAGCATCAGCCCCGCTCAATCGGGTATCACCTATGCAACACCGAATAGCCCTTCGGCCTCTCACGTTCATTGCCTCTGTGTATCTGTTATGTTTCGCGAACTCTGCGTCCGCTCAGGAGTATGACGTGCCTGATTTGGTTGAACGCGTGAAGCCAGCGGTCGTTCTCATCGTGACCGATACAAAGCGGAAAAACGAGATTAGCCAAGGCACCGGTTTCCTAATTCGATCAGACCTAGGAGCCTGTCGGCTTAAGAGCTTATCGACGTTGTCAGGCAACTATTTGTTGGTGTTCTCGGTCAGTGACGCGTTGGCCAAGCTTAACGAGAATAGTTGCTGGGCCAAGCAAGCTGATTCGAGGCGCGAAAAAGAGCGCTGCTTGGCGCAATAAGTGCGCAGTGGTTGTTTCAAGCCGGTTGCAAACAACGCTGGCCGCGGAACAGTTTCAGCAGGTTATGAGTCAGACAGATCAAGCTCCACTCCGCTTCGTTTTTCAGCAAGCCACGGAAGGAGAAGCGGCGGAAGCCGCGCACCTCTTTGACTTGGCCGAACACCGGCTCGACGATCATTTTGCGTTGCTTATAGACCGCGCGGCCGCTCTCGGTTTTCACTTTCTCTCGCATCCGCGCCTTCACATCCTGATCCCACTCGCTGGGCGGCAGTGTGGTTAACTCTTCAATCTGCTCCGTCTTCTTGCCACCATCCGGGGTCACGTATAGATCGACGCTGCTGAGCGCCTCGTTGGTCACCGCTGCCGCACTGAAATAGCCCGCATCGGCCGTGACCTTTTCCGGCAGCCGACCCACGTTGGTTTTGACCTCTGCCAGGACTGGCACTAACTGCTGCTTGTCATTAGTGGCTTGCGTCAAGCTGGCCGCGACGATGATTTGTGCCTGGCCATCAACGGCGATTTGTGCGTTGTATGATTGCTCAAAGCTGCCCGTGGCGCCGTCTTTCATGATCCTTGATTCCGGGTCCGTGAAGTTGCGCTGGGCCTTTGCTTTGGGCTTGGCTTCCTCTACATTCACCACTTCCGGTGGGCGCCCGGGAGTCTTCTTTCCGGTTTCCTCCTCGCGTTGCTTTCGTTCCGCAAGCTTGGCCTCAACTGCGGCTGCCGCAGCCTTTGCCAACTCCTTCGCCTCGGCCTCTAAAGATGCTTTCGCCTCGCGAATCTTGCGCAACCGGCTCTCGCGCCGCGCTAGTGTACCCCGCCACATTAGCTGCTGAAGTAATTTTCCCCTGAGCAGGGCAAAGATCGCTGCTAAGTGACTGTGAATGAGTAGCTTACGGCCGGTTGATGTTCTTCTGCCGTTTGCACATCAGTTACTGAACTAGAGCGTTTTTTGCACATTAGTTACTGAATTTTGGCCTGATGCTGCCTCGTCGTCCGATCAGTTGCTGAAGAGGTCTCGGCGAATTTGCCCCCAACAGTTAACCTAAATGCTTGTCTGTGAGCAGCTTATCACAGTTAACAGGGATCGCGAAATTGGCCGATTTGTGCTGAACCGCGACTTCAGCAACTAACGTGAAAAAATTCAGTAACTGATCGGACGAGGTACAACGAGGTACAACGAGGTACAGTGACTGATCGGACGAGGTACACTTACCTGTCCTGGAAAAAAAGAAGGTTTTTTCCTCCCACCATCTTTGGCTTGGGGCCTTCTCGGACGACTTATAGTTAAGAGCACGGTAACATTTAAAGCAGAAGCGGGAAGCGGACTGTTATTCGCATTTATATCATGCGCAAGCTGAATCTCTGGAGAGCCTCACACAATCATGAGCAACTGTTCGTGTCGCGCTATGAACGGCTACTCACTTGGTCGCTACACCTAACGGGAAACAACCGGGATCTGGCCGAGGACTTGCTGCATGACGCTTTCATTCAGATCACTTCTACTCGGCGTGATCCCGGCACCATTGAGGATCTCGAGAGCTATCTCTACGGCATCCTGCGGCATTTGCATCTGTCGCAAGTCCGCCGCGCCACTCGCAGCCGACTCCAGCAGTTGACGATCATCGAATACGATTCAGCCCAAGCTGGCCTCAGAATTATCGACCCGGGCGAGCAGATCCAGGCGCAAGATCAATTGCGCCGGATCTGCCATTACGTATGCGCCCGCAAAGAGACATCGAAAGCCGGGAGCATACTGATGCTGCGTTTCTTTCTTGGCTACTACCCAGGTGAGATCGCTCAGATAGTGCGCCGCGCACGCGAAATCGTGGAGGTTCAGCTCGGATTCGCACGTTCAGAAGCCAAACTCATCCTGGACAATCCTAAAGCGCTCAGCTTTATGGGCCAGAATCCCTTTGGCGAAGTCTTTCCCACCGGCTTTGCCCGCACTCCAGATGATTTCCTTGCTGAGTTGCAACGAATGATTTTTAACTCTCGTCGAAGTCCCTGCATGTCACGCAGGCAACTTCACAATCTCTATAGCGGTGAAGGACCCGCCAGCATTACCACATCTACATTGGGACACATTGTGACCTGTGCACTCTGTCTCGACGAGGTTAATGCTTTGCTCGATCTCCCTCCGCTCTCAGAGCGTTATCCGTTGAATACACTCGGCAAAGATCCAGGCAAGAGAGGCGGCCCAAGAGGAGGTGGTGCGATCGGCGGCGGCTCTGGAGCTGGTGAGATGCTGGCGAAGTTCCGCCGGCGCGCGCGCGACACTTTCGAACATCGACCGAAGGAACTGCACATCTCGGTCAACGGATTCATTCAGGGATCACAGAAGATCAACTCAGAGTTGAGCGAGTTGACCCTCGATGTCGATATGCAAGAGCCGATCTGTTTTGTCGAGGTATTTAGTGAACAGCAAGTGCGTCTATTGCTTTTGGATGTTGATGACCCGTTGCCGCCCAATGGGCCGGTCGAACAGCGTTTGGAGGCTGAGTTCAGTGCTCGCCGCACGCTGGCTCTATCGGTCAAGTTCACCAGTCCATGGCCCATACTCAATGCCGTATATCACGATCCCTTGATTGGGGCCGCAGGCACGGTTCCGTCAAACCTGCTCACCGATGACTCGAAGGAGTTGGCGGCCATTAAGACGCAGATCCAAAGAGCGGAGGAATCCAGCGGCGGTCCTGCCAACGCGACAAACGGGAAGGCCAATGGGACGTTCTCTGTTCTCCCCGGACCTCGGCTTGGGACATCAATTCGCAATTTGATTGCGCGTCGGCTGCTTGGTACTAGCTTCTGGCTACGACCCGTCACAGTAACTACTTTGTTCACTATGGTCCTGATCGCGACGTTTATTCTTCTGTACCGTCGCACGCCGACACCAGTAGTTTCTGCCGCCGAATTGCTCAGCAGGGCTGAAGCGGCGGAGGATGCCATTGCAGCTAGAATCGATCAGGTACTCCATCGCACGATCAGCCTTGAAGAACGAACACCTACCGGAGTCCTGATTACTCGACGCAAGATCGAAGTGTGGCAAAGCGCGGAGAATGGAATCACCGCGCGTCGACTCTATGACGAGAAAGGTCATCTCGTCGCAGGAAACTGGCGCAGACGAGATGGTCTCGAGACACTCTACAGCCACGGTCGACGACCGCAATTGCAACTGGCCCTCGAAAAGCGCGCGCCGGCGCCCCTTTCGTTCGATGATGTTTGGCAGGTAGACATATCAGCCAGGGAGTTTGCTCAGCTGATCGGAGACAGTAAACGTGCGGCAGTTGAAGAACTCTCAGCCCACTACGTGATCAGCGATGAGACTGGCAATACCACAGGATTGGTGAAGGCCAGCCTGGTGTTGAGCCGCGCCGATCTGCACGCCATTGAACAAACACTGCTCGTGCGGCAAGGGGCGGAGGTGCGCGAGTATAAGTTCAAGGAAGCCACGTTTGAGCGTCACTCGCCATCGACCGTCGCCCCAACCGTGTTTGCACCGGAACCAGAGCTTCTCGGGGCTGAGACGGAGACACCGAGACATCGAGAAGCGGAGATGTTCCAAGTCTCGCCACGTTTCCCTATCCATGCGTCTCCAGTCATTGCCACTGCAGAACTCGAAGTGGAAGTGTTGCGACTGCTGAACCAGAAGAATGCGGATTATGGCGAACAGATAAGCATCTCGCGCACCTCAGAAGGTCAGTTAGAAGTCGAGGGCGTCGTCGACACCGCAAAGCGCAAAGCAGAAATACAGCGGGCTCTCGCGCCCGTTACGGGCCATCCCGCGGTTCGCATTAGAATCACCGCAGCTGACGAAGCACAAGTGGGGCAGCAACCACGCTCAATATCCGAACCATTACGGATTCAACCGATTGAGCCTGCCACTAATCGCCTTCCAGTTGATGCTGAATTGCGTCGCTATTTTGCTGACCGAGGAGTTACGGGCGAGAAGGCCGACTTGGAGATTGCGCGTTTTTCAGACCTTATGCTCTGGCGCTCGCGTCAGTCCATGATTCACGCGCACGCATTGCGCAATCTGGTGCAGCGATTCTCAGCAGAAAGCCTGCGCACTCTGGACCCTGAAGCGAGATCGAAGTGGCTTTCACTGTTGCGCAGCCATTCGCAGGCGCTGTCAAAGCATTTGCGGGTTCAGTATCACGAGCTGGAGGGAGTTTTCAGGCCGAGCGCAGTCGATGAAGTTCAAGTACTCGTCGTTACTGACGACGCTAGTCTTTTGCGAGCTGTCGAGCGACTGTTTGAATTGAGCGCAGCTCGTGACCGGTCGCTTAGGTCGGCCTTCGCAATTTCATTAGATGCATCCGCATCGTTGTTCGACAGCCCGCAGTTCTGGCGTTCATTCAAACAGGCTCAGGCTCTGACCGAAAGAATCGCTGCGTTTGGTCCATAGTTTAGTTTTAAACGCCTGTTGTCAGTACGACTTGCGTTAGCCGGTGCGTTAGGCGCCCGCCGTTACAGGCAGCCAGCATAGGCGTGTGCAAGAGCTCTCAATCAGTTCTAAGTCTACCTCGGAGGTCAAACCATGAATCGCCGACGTTCTTTGTCGCTTGCAATTCTTTGCCTAAAGCCAAGCGCCAACTACTTACTGTTTATTATGTTTCTGCTGCTCGCCGCTCACTGCTCACTGCTGATCGTAGCAGCGCAGTCCTCGGCCGCGACATTGAGTGGTACAGTCACCGATCAGAACGGCGCCGTGGTTCCCCGTGCCAACATTACGATGACCAACATCGCGACAGGAGCGCAAAGAAAAGCGACCACCAACGATGAAGGCGACTTCATATTTGTGCTGCTGCAACCCGGGTCGTACAAGATCAATACGCAGCGTGATGGATTCGCGCCAGTAGAGGTGTCAAACGTTAATATGAACGTGGGCGATCAAAAGGCGCTACGGATTGAATTGACGGCGGGCAACATAAGCGAGATTGTAAAAATAACCGCCGATGCTCCTGTGATTAATGAGTCACCGGCGGTGGGAACGATAGTGGATCGACAGTTCGTTGCCAATCTGCCGCTGAACGGAAGGAGTTTTCAATCTCTCATTACGCTTAGTCCGGGCGTCGTTCTGGCCAAAACAAACAGTGATAACCAGGGACAATTCAGTGTCAATGGCCAAAGAACAAGCACGAATTACTTCTCGGTGGATGGGGTTAGTGCAAACCTGGGCAGTACAGCGAGTGCTCTTCCAAGCCAATCTGCAGGAGGAGGAATTCCCGCTCTCGCAGCTACGGGCGGAACGAACAACCTCGTTTCAGTAGATGCCTTACAAGAATTTAAAATCCAAACCTCCACTTACGCACCTGAATTTGGCCGTTCGCCGGGTGCGCAAATCTCAATTATCACACGGTCTGGAACGAATGAGTTTCACGGAAGCGCTTTTGACTATTTTCGCAAAGACGCTCTCGACGCAAATGACTGGTTTGCTAACCGCAGCGGTCTAAAAAGACCGCCTCTAACTCAGAATGACTTTGGTGGTGTGTTTGGCGGCCCGGTATTGCTGCCGCGCTTTGGCGAGGGCGGAAGTCAGCCCTGGTATAATGGGCGAAACCGCACTTTTTTCTTCTTCTCGTACGAGGGGCTCCGCTTGCGGCAACCTCAAGTCGCGAGTGATCGATCAGTACCGTCTATGGCGTCGCGCCTGTCAGCCCCGTCAGCATTGAGGCCATTTCTGAATGCATATCCAGTTCCGAACGGCCCTGAAACCAGCAACGGTCTAGCGCTGTTTAGCGCCAGCTTTGCGAACCAGATAAGGTTAGATTCTACTGGCGTCCGGGTTGATCATGCCTTGAGTAAGAACTTCTCCCTTTTCGGGAGATATTCCTACTCACCGTCGCGTTCTAACACGCGGAGACCGACTCTTAGTAACACGAATACTTTACTGTCAAACACGACAACTCTTACGCTTGGGACAACATACATGATCACTCCAATGATCATCAATGATTTTCGAGCTAATTACAGCACGCATAATGCGGCGTCCACGAGCGCACTTGATAATTTTGGCGGTGCCATACCTATTGATGACTCGTTTTTCTTTCCCGCTTACACAAACCGGAGTGAATCTCTAGTGCTGTTTAACGCAGGAACAGGCGGATTATTATTTAACGGGAAGAGTAGCAATAATTTTCAAAAGCAAATAAACCTTATCGATACGCTGTCAGTTATTGCGGAATCGCACCAACTGAAGTTTGGTGTGGATTACCGTGCCTTGTATCCAACTCTTGGGACCACTGTTTATTCAATTGCGTTTACTTTTAGCGGGATCGCGGGACCTGGAGGAACGGCGCCGTCGGGCACCGTTTTGTCAGGACTCATGTCTTCGGCAAGCGTAGGACATAGATCAGGCAATACTTACCCACAGTTTGCTAATTTCTCAATATTCGCACAGGACACGTGGAAAGCCACGCGTCGCCTAACGCTCACATATGGTTTGCGATGGGAAGTCAATCCACCTCCAACCGAAAGAGAAGGGAGAGATGCGTTTACAGTCATCGGATTGGAAAATCCTGACACAATGACACTGGTTCCCCAGGGTATGCCTTTATGGAAGACTACCTACAACAACTTTGCTCCACGCATTGGGGCTGCGTATCAGCTGTTTCAAAAGCAAGGATGGGAAACTGTCCTAAGAACCGGCACCGGTATTTTTTATGACCTAGGAAGTGGGCAAGCCGCCGACGGATATGGTCTTTATCCTTATTTAATTACAAATTTCTTTCCTGCGGGAACACCATTTCCACTAACGACCGCTCAACTTCAGCCGCCGGATTACAATCCGGGGCTTCGGCCCATTAGCTCGATTTATGCGTTCGGGCCAGAGTTTAAGCTCCCGCGAACTTATCAATGGAATGTTTCAGTCGAACAGTCGCTCGGTTCCAATCAAACGTTTACTGCTGCTTACGTGGGAGCAATCGGCCGCCAGTTGCTGCGGCAAGAGTCAATTCTAGATCCTAATCCGACTTTTAGGACCGTTTTCGTCATTAACAACTCGGCGACTTCCGATTATCAATCAGCGCAATTTCAATTCCAGCGGCGACTATCTCGGGGTTTGCAGGCAGTTGCCTCTTACACCTGGGCAAAGTCTCTGGATACGGCTTCGGATGATGCGACTAGACTCGTACCATCGAGGAGGATTGATCCACAGATCGACCACGGCCCATCCGACTTCGATATACGGCATGCCTTCAACGCGGCAGTGACGTATGGCATTCCGTTTCCTTATAAGAACCCCGTAGCCAAAACCGTTCTCGGCCACTGGTCGCTGGATACCATCTTCAGCGCTCGATCAGCCGCACCAGTAAATGTAATAGTAAGCCGGAACATAGGGTTCGGCACATTCAATTTCCGCCCCGACCTGGTTCCTGGCGTTGGCCTCTATATCGACGATCCGACGGTAGCTGGGGGCCGGCGCTTTAATAATTCTGTAATTGCCGGCAGTCCAAACCAAAGAGGGCCATTTCTGGTTTCGACGGCTGCGCGGCAAGGAACTCTTGGGCGTAATGCGCTGCGGGGGTTTCCTCTTTACCAGGTTGATCTCGGTTTGCGGCGTCAATTTAATTTCACGGAGCGACTTTATCTGCAAATAAAAGCCGAGGCCTTTAATGTCTTGAATCGCCCCAATTTCGCCGACCCACTCGGCACACTCGGCACTTTCTCCACTGCCGGAGCGCTTACCGTCGACCCGGGGTTTGGCCAATCGTCACAAATGTTCGGGAAAAGTTTGGTGGGTGGATTAGGAGGCTTTAGTCCTTTGTATCAGGTTGGGGGGGCGCGTTCGGTCCAGTTATCGCTGAAATTAGGATTCTAATATCAAAGGATCTGTTGATGAGATACTTTCGCGTCTTAATCACCTCTTGCTCTCTATTTAGCACGTTGATCGAGGGCGCAGGGCTGTCTCCTCACGCCGCATTCGGTCGATCATTCCGGTGCTCGCGTAAGCCGAAGCTGATTGTACTTTTGCTTTTCTGGCTACTTCAATTGAGTACTCAAATTTCTTTCGGTCAACAATCTGAGATAATCGTTGGCCCAAACGTGCGTGTGAGTAAGGCTCGCGGAGATTTAGAGCATAACGAAGTGCTTCTGGCGGCAGACCCGAGTGATCCCACTCGTTTGCTTGGCTGCTCGATGGGATTTTCGTCCCAACTAAACAAATTGATCAGTCTCGCGTACGTTTCGATTGACGGAGGCAAGAGTTGGGAATTCGCGGTCTCGAACGATACTGGAATCTTGAGCGGTGATCCATCATGTACTTTCGGAACAAGGGACAGCGCATACTTTTCTGCTATTGAAAGGAACGAGACTGGTAGCCAAGAGCTTATGGTTTATCGGTCCAGAGATGGTGGCAAGAATTGGTCGCGGCCGGTTAAGATGCTTGGCTCTGCACCGCTTGTCGACCGCCCGTACGTAATCGTGGATCACAGCGGCGGTCGTTATCAGGGGCGCGTATATGTCTATGGCCAGATCCAGCAACAAGCAGTGGACGGCGAGAATATTGGTCGAAATATCGCTCTCTGGCGATCAATGGATGGCGGCGCCACTTATGAGGGGCCGATCGTTCGCGCAGGCGTCCGGCCGAATGTGTTTCATCTCGCAAACAGTGTTGTGCTCTCAGACGGGACGCTAGTCTGTCTGATCGCTGAATTAGACTTACAAAAACGGAATGATGCGTATGGACGCCAGTATCGAAAAGCCGATCTGCAGAACGGAATATTGAAGATCATAATTTCTGATGACGGCGGCGAGTCGTTGAGTCCAGCCGTCAAGGTCGCCGACATGTTCGCCGACTGGCGCTCAGGAGCGAGTACCATTCCGAGCTTGGCAGCTGACCATGGAATATCTGAGTTCAAAGATCGTCTTTATGCCGTCTGGGCGGATGGCCGCTATGGTCGGACGCAAATTTTGATCTCTTATTCTACTGACAAAGGCAGAACGTGGTCTAAGCCACAATTGGTCAGCGATGATCAACCAACGATGGGTGACGGGCCAGACAACTTCATGCCAGTTGTTGCAACGAACGTAAACGGCGTTGTGGGCGTGATGTGGTATGACCGGCGCGAGATCCATGACAACTTCGGTTATTACGTGCGCTTCGCAGCGTCGCTAGATGGTGGTGACACTTGGCTGCCCAGCGTTCGAGTGTCCGAAGCGCCGAAAACATTGGATAGGAAGGAGGGTTGGCCGGTTAGAGCCAGAGTGTTGCGAGGCGGCAGCGGACTGTTCAGCATTATCTTGAGTAAGTACGAATGGGTATCTGGTGGGCACACAGCCGGACTAGCTGCTGATAGCAACGGCGTCTTTCATCCCTTCTGGGTGGACAACCGGACCGGCGTGTCACAGATTTGGACTGCGCCTGTAGTTGTGAGCGGCGCGGTGACCAGGAACGGAGCGGCCGACCTGGCAAGGCTGGAGGACATTTCGGGCTCTGTGTCTGTGGAATTGACTAACTGTGGATATGAAGGTGCAAAGAAACTAGTCTCCTGCAACGCACGATTGAAGAATACCTCAAAAGAAACTTTTGGACGGCCACTGGTCCTGCGCGTGCTAGCACTCAGATCTGAACTGGGAGAGTCTAAGATTGCCAATGCCGACAACCTACAAACGGGAGCAGGTGCTGTTTGGGATTTCACCAAACAACTAAAAGCAGAATCGCTCGAACCGAACGAGACCTCCGATATTAGGCAACTCCGCTTCCAGATCTCAAATCCCAGACCGATTCGGCAAGGAAATTACTTCAAGTTTAGCTTAGTGGAAATCGAGGCCCGAGTGTTAGGCCACAAGAAAAAGGCTGCTCAGTAGCCGCGCAAATGGATGTAAAGAAGGTGTTGTCATCATCACCCGCTATCCAGAGCGGAACCGTTTACTGCTGCGTAATGAATACGAGCGGCTCCTGCTCGAGGACGGTAGACTATAGAAATTGGCGGGGTCGGCTGCGAGGGTTTTCCGGCGTCTTGATCGTTAATAGTTGGCCATCACGCCTTGTCGATGTTGTCCAGATGTTGGCGAGGCGGTGAGAATGGAACCGCATCCCCTACTCGACAAATTCAGTTCAGTCGAGGCGAAATTGCCGAGCTGCTCTCACATTATGCGCATGTATTCAAGTTACTAGAGGTTAGGTTGCTTGTCTTCCATCTATTCCACGACGTCAACCAGGCGACTATTGCCCTACTTGCCGAGCCGGAGGTTAGGAGTTGTATTCCGTCACATTAACTGCTTAGAGTCGCCCCTCCTGAAATTGACACAACATGCAACAAGAAGCGGGTGATCGGTAACCCATGATTCAGATAGGGCACGCTTCGAGCATCTATATGGTCAAAGAGACCAGGCAGAGTGGTTAAAGGTTATGGTCTACTCAACATAAGGGGTGGCTTCCGCGTGAGCGAGAACCACGATGTTTCAATTGGTTTTGAGAACATTGGAGACAAGAACTATCGAGCCCCTGGATGGGGAGTGGACGGGCCCGGTCGCAGCATTACACTCCGACTTGTTGGAATGGGAAACACTCAAGAGATGGCGACCGCCTCGGCTGGTCGTACTCTATGATGGATTCCAAATGATTTATGAATGGCGCGGTTCAACTCAAGAGAGAATCAAACAACTACAATCTGAGTTCGGTCCCTTTGAAGCTCATTCCTTACAAACCAATCATCGAACTGGCCAGGACGAGCGCGGCTTGGCTGGCTTTCTGATGGCGCTGCGACGAGACAACCTCAGGGGTGTAGAACCGAAAGCGTCGCCAAAGGATGAATTGAAGAATTGGCTGGTACTAAAGGCAATTGGAGGGGCCGTTAACGCCAAGACTGCAATTCGCTGCTCGTTCCCGATAGCAACTCAGATTGAGCAATGCCTTAAGAAAGGTGAATCAGTCGCTGTTATCACTCGGGGCAATAGCCTCGCGAAGCAGCTATACCGAGTTCTTTCGACAAAGCCAAAGGTAGTAACAACGCCACGTCCATCCTTCGCTTGCAGAATACTCGGGTCGGACGACAACTGTGATGAGATACTTCGTGAGTGGATCGACGAACTTCGATCAGTCGATTCGGTCGCCAATCTAGCAGAATGGCTTGGGGAAGGCCTCGACGTGCTACTCGGAGGAGAGAGGCGAATCCAGGTCCAGCGATCAGATCGAAGACAGAAGATAACTTTCAAGAAGCTATTCAAGGTCGTATCTCAGCCAAGGTTCAAGAGCCTCAACGATCCCTTGCCCATTGGAAGGAAGGATGAGGAATTTTGGAACGGCTGCGAATCTGCGCTTCTCAGCTTGGCGAAGAATGAAGGGCACACAGATTTTAGTGGCCTTGGAAAACAACTGGAAGCATTGCTATCTCTCGCAAAGGAGATCTCGAGCTACTACGCTGTCTTTTGCGATCCGGATGCTGTTTATCTGATGCGAGCAATTGTAAGGGCAACCAAGAATTCGACCGACATTGTCGATCGCGACGAAAGAGCCGACCGAATGGAAACCGCTCTCCGACAGGCAACGTTCCTTGCTTTAAGACGATCGTCAACCTTACCTACATTCATGTGTGCGCATCAAAGTAAAGGACGTGAATTCGACCACGTCATCATACCGTGGCTTGCTGGCGTTGCGGAGGATGCTACCAAAGACTATTCAGGCAACAACCAATTCTGCAAAGTTAGTGGTGATCCAATCAGAGATAACGAAGAGCTTCGATTGTTCTATGTCGCACTTTCCCGAGCAAAGAAAAAGGTTACTGTCTTTTTTCCAGAGGAATCGCCAAGTGGAATAATTGAGCAGTGGGGACTAAATCGCGCGATGCTGTGACCTCACCACAACCTTGATTCAGTTTTGATCTTTCATGCTTTCGTAAAGAAGACTCAGAAAATACCTCAGGCGTGATGGATTTGCTTCGTTGGTCTGGGCCTGGAGGGAGCGTTTTCCTGCTATCACTTGGTCGCTTCATCTCTGTATCAGTAGTCACGCAGAATCCGTTTCATTCACACTCGCTATCCATCCCTTGTGCGATAGCACGTTGGCGGCAAGCGCAATTTGTCGCCTGCTAAATCGCCTCTTCCTGTCGTTCCAGGCATACGTCATCTTCACTATATCTTCGATCGATCGCGCGCCTTCCGTGCTGGCGATCCAATGCACCGTGGAAAGTAACTCAAGACCAAACGGTGATTCGAACCCTTCCACAAGCTCTGCAACCTTATTCAAGCGCGTCTGGGTTTCAACGTTAGACTCCAGGAACACAGCGGCATCATCAAGTGCGCCGGGCACAAGTTTCAACTGCTTGTCTGGAACATCACCGCCGTCCGAGTACCCGGACACCAAATGTCCTTCGACCGCCTTAAGCACATGCCGAAGATTCTCAGCATATGGACCGTAAGGGCCCTTGGTGAATCTTAACCGCAACGGCTCGCCGGATTGCTCCATGAAATACATAAGTTTATGAACTTCGAGCAGCGTAATGAACGGGTCCAGTAATCCGCGAAGGTAACGATCCATCAATCCAACCAAAGCCGCCCGCCCCGCCGTCATCTTAGGTACATCACTTGAGTGGTTGAACCGTGTCTCATCAGAACTCGCCGCTGGCTCAAAGATCACAACCCTGACATTGTCCAGGCTTCGTAAACTGTTTTCAATACGCGGACGCACGTTGGACCAATCGAGCCCACCTAATCCGCTACCCAAAGGGGGGATGGCAACCGAGTGAATGTTGCGCGAGCGGATTTCATTGGCCAGAGCGACAAGCCCGGCATCTATGTCCTCGATTCTGCTCTTTCCGCGCCAGTGACGCTTCGTCGGAAAGTTAATGATGTACTTCGGATTCGTCAGTCGACCAGTTTTGAAGATCAGCATTTGCCCAGGTTGGACCTCGTTGCGCTCGCACGCAGCAACGTAGGACTTAAAATTCTCAGGGAATGCATTCTTGAATTGAAGAGCGATCCCCCGGCCCATAATGCCGACGCAGTTCACCGTATTCACCAGTGCCTCAGCGTCTTCGTGGAGGATGTCTCCCTTCTTGTATTCGATCATACTGTTCTCCGTCCCTCTAATAGTACCACTCTGGTTTTATTTCGACGACGGGTTTATGCGCCAATGCTTGTACGGCAGTGAGGACTTGATCGTTGACGGTTCGAGACAGCACGCCAATGCGCGAAATCAACTCCCATGGGAACTCACGTTCGATTAGGAACTCAGCTTGTTTCCCTTCTTTACAAGCTCTCCAGTTCGTTGCGTTAATAGCGTTCCAATCAATTTCACCCAAATGTTGGAGATCGCTTCGATCTTCGAAGTAGCGGGAGCCGGCATTCCCGAGTGTGAAGGCCCACCGCTGACCTTGTGCTTCCGCCCACTCGACAGTCTGCCTCAGATCTGATTCAAGATGAATGATCGGACCTTGTCCCCCACGATACTCCAAATCCGGATGGTTGCCCTGGTAGATTAGGTAAAGCATGATTGACCTGGGACAAAAATAGAATGGTACGCACTCACCTACGTGCAGGCCCGGATGGCTGGCGAGTGTCAATTCATTTAGCCGACGTTGTTTTATTGCGTTCATTCCGATCGTGGTTCCGGGTGGAGCGCGACGAAAGACCTCGGCATCGCACCATAGCCCACCGGCAATGATTGAGGCCAGCCGGTCGACGTGAACGATGTGATAAATCTTTGGTTCGTCGGGTATCTGGTTAGGCATTCTTCGGGCTTCTCAAACGCCTTCCTTATCGTCTGTCTGGTACTAGTGAACGATTGTATTTAGGGCAAAGGTATTCTTTTCTCTCGGAGCTGAACTACTACGGCCTTGTTTAATTCACATGGCCAAGATAATTACCACGGTCATGGTAGTAGGGGCGGGGCGCCGATGTAAACTTGGTCCTGTCGTTAAAGAGCCAATGATTCTTAGGCCCTGTAAGCTGAGAATTACTACAATCCACACTACTATGGTCTTGAAAACAAGATTGGCGGCGCTTCCCGATATTGAGGATTTACGAAGGCTCACGCAGTCACTCGCAATGTTGGACGCGATTAAGTCTCCCGAGTGGGAGTACAGATACTACTCTTTCAACTCGAAGTGGGATGAAGGCGAGATGATGGCCTCCATGAGAAACGGTTCTGGAGATGAATATTTCATCCTCTTCGACTCTCATGGCGCGATCATGAAAGGGTTCGACCACGAGTCTTCAATGAGTCCCTGGTCAACTGAAGAAGAGAAACTTTGGCTTGGGATTTTCGATGACGTGCCTCCTGAGTTTCAAAGCTTTCTTTCGGAGCCCGCTTTCTCCATTCCGGAGACGACCTTTTGTATCTGGCGCAGATACATCGATCCGTCATGGCAGGTTGGACGGATCAATTACCCTGATGAAGATGATCCTGATGGCTCCGAGTACATGCTCTCGATTCTTGATGGTCAGCCTTCGACCTACAAAGAGTTTGCCGAATCGTACTATGAAAAGTCGCTCGATCTTGAAGCCATCGAGCAAATCTACAGGCATGAGCCGCTGACGAACAAAATCGTTGCTCGGCTGAACGACGGGATTGCTTTGGAATCATTGATAACGGACGTAGAGCAGATTGCGT
>DATEUF010000063.1:0-12556 GCA_035283325.1 Pyrinomonadaceae bacterium
CTCAGCACTCCGTACTCAGTACTCAGGCACTCAGCACTCAGCACTCAGTACTCAGTACTCAGCACTCAGTACTCAGCACTCAGTACTCAGTACTCAGAACTCGTTACTAAGAAAGCAAGGTACACGCTCATGGATCGACGATTCTTCTTAAGGTCAGGTGGAATTGCACTTGCCAGCATCGGCGTGTCAATTTCGGCGCCATCCTTTCTCGAACGGACAGTGCTCGGTCAGATGCGGGAGCAGGTCACGGACGGCCGGCGCAAGACTCTGATTGCCATCTTTCAGCGTGGCGCAGTTGATGGTCTAAATATGGTGGTCCCTCATGGGGAGAAGACCTACTATGAGCTTCGTCCGAGCATAGCCATTGCCCGGCCTAAGACCGGTAACCTAGAAGCCTCTATCGATCTGGACGGATTCTTCGGGCTCCATCCTTCGCTCGCTTCATTCAAGTCACTGTGGGATTCGGAGCGGTTGGCGATTGTGCATGCGTCCGGCTCGCCGGATAACACTCGTTCGCATTTCGACGCGCAGGATTATATGGAGTCGGCCACCCCGGGCGTGAAGTCGACAGCCGACGGCTGGTTGAATCGTTATTTGCAGAGCAAAGCCGATGCCAGCAAAAAACACTTTCGTGCAGTTTCGTTGAGCCAGCAGATGCCACGAGTGCTACAAGGCCGGGCTCCGGCACTCGCGATCTCCAACCTCGCCGATTTCACTATTCGTGCCGGTCGCTCGTCTGCCAGTGTGCAAGGCGGGTTTGAGGCTATATATGAGCAGGGTGTGAACGACTTGCTGGCCGGCACTGGCCGCGAAACGTTCGAGGCCGTCAACTACTTGAAGCAGGTCAACCCCGGCAAATATCTTCCGGAGAATGGAGCGCAGTATCCGCGGACGCCATTTGGTAACTCCCTCCTGCAAATGGCCCAACTAATCAAAGCTGGTGTGGGTCTGGAAATAGGGTTTACCGAAATTGGAGGTTGGGATACCCACGTAAACGAGGGAAACTCCCGGGGACAACTTTCAAATCTACTGCAACAATTTAGTGCAGCCATCAAAGCATTCACAGTTGACCTGGACCAGCGCATGGATGATGTCGTGATTCTAACGATGTCGGAGTTTGGTCGAACCGTCCGCGAGAATGGCAATCGAGGAACCGATCACGGCCACGCGAATGCAATGTTCGTAATTGGTAACTCTGTGCGAGGTGGAAAGGTGTACGGTCAGTGGCCTGGTCTCAAGAGTGAGCAACTATACGAAGGTCGCGACCTGGCAGTGACGACGGATTTTCGCGACGTCTTCGGAGAGATCGCCAAACGGCATTTGGGTGCTACAGATCTTCGGGCAGTGTTTCCCGGTTACGCCGTTAGCGACGCCAGATTTCGTGGGGTGATTGCTTTATTGTAGTTAGTTGTCACTGGGAATCTCTCTCAGGTTGGGAAGGGGGCAAGGCAGGCTTCAGGGCAGGAAAGAGTCTAGTTTCAGTCTGCCGCCGCCCCCGCCGATTCAGGTGCCAATCAACTTTGAATGAACCATTCACTGGAGCTACTGTTCAGAAAGGGAGCCAGCTTTTTTGAGTGCCTAATTCAATGTTGAGTGGCATTGAATCTTGAGCGGGGGCGGCGGCAGACTGACACTGGCCTCTTTTCTTCCCCGAAGCCTGCCTTGCCCCCTTCCCAACCTGTGAGGTGGTCCAACTGACGACCGACCACTGACAACTAATTACCATCTTAGTCTTCCGAAACGGTTGATTAGATACAACATCATCACCGCTATCAGCGATACGATTACAGA
Organism: Pyrinomonadaceae bacterium; assembly: GCA_035283325.1. GTDB lineage: Bacteria > Acidobacteriota > Blastocatellia > Pyrinomonadales > Pyrinomonadaceae > PSRF01. The sequence continues at coordinate 1,792 of DATEUF010000063.1, forward strand.
AAGGGTGAACGCCTCGTTATCGCGTCCAGCTTGAACTGCATCATAGATCGCCACAGAAGAAGTTTGTGTCTTGCCGGGTATGTTGCCGGCGATCATTATTGTCACGCCGAAGTCGCCCAGTGCGCGCGCGAAAGCCAGAGCCGTTGCCGCCAGCACTCCGCGCGAGGCCAGGGGCAGAGTTACCCGAAAAAATATCCGACGGCTGTTTAGACCAAGGGTTCGGGCGGCGGCTTCCAGTTGTGGATCCACACCCTCGAATGCCGCGCGCAGGCTCTTGGTGACGAGTGGCAAAGCGTGAATAGTCGCTGCGATGATTGCTGCGGTGACGGTGAATGTCAGGCGGATGCCAAAACGGTTGTATAGAAAGGCACCCAGTGACGAGCGCGTTCCGAGCAGGACCAACAGGTAATAACCCAGCACAGTAGGTGGCAGGACTAGCGGCAGAGTGATGATTGCGTCGACAAGATTATGTGCGGGAAAACGCTTACGAGCGAGCAGCCAGGCCAGTGCCGACCCCGCAAGGAGCGCAATTAGTGTTGCGGCGCCGGCGACCGTGAATGATAGACGGATCGGGAACCAGTCGATCATTTCAGTATCGCGATGATGCGCAATGGTCCACCGGTTCCCCCTGTTATCTTCATCGGCAGCGCTATTACGCGAAAGCCCTTGCTGGGTAGCTTGTCGAGGTTCGCCAGGTTTTCCAGGGCCGGAATGTCTTTCTCAAACAGGATGCGATGACTGTCGAAGATAGTCGATTGACCATAGTCGATGCTGGCAGTGTCCAGGCCGATAGCTTTGAGGGAACGATTTTGCACGAGCCAGCGTGCGGCTGCTGGTTCGAGTCCTGGAAAGTGGAGCTTGGCAACAGCCTCCGCTCCACGCTCATCAGTGCCCAGATACAGTTTTTTGTTCGGATAATATTTTCCAAAACCCGTCCGCAGCAGGATGATGGCTCCCGCTGGCAGCATCCCATTCTGCTTCTCCCAGTTTTGAAGATTTTCTACAGTTACAAGGTAGTCAGGATTGCTGGCGCATTGTCTGGTTACGTCAATCAGCACGCCCTGGCCCATGAGCTGCTCCAGCGGTATGCGGTCCACACTATAATGACCTTTGGCAAAGTGCACCGGCGCATCGATGTGTGTGCCGCCATGCTCAGCCGCCGCATATCTGTTAGCCGAGTAGTAATAGCCCTTGTCTGTAATGCCTTCGAAATCTTTTTCGAGGTGGAAGGGCTCCGCTGTGGGCCAGTAAACGGTTTCTGAGTCAAACGCGTAGGAGAGGTCGATAATTTTCTCATTCTCGACAGCAGCAGACTTTTGTTGAGCGAAAGCCACCCCAACTAACAGCGTTGACGAAATCAAAAGTGCAAGTCCTTTCATCATGAAGTGTCTCCTGCATTAAAAAGGGTTTTGATATCGGGAGCATGTTAGCTCAGAGTTTAGCTGGGATGCATGGAAATATTGTCTAGTTCCGGCTTACAATCAACTGTGCTCGCTGCGATGAGCCACTTTGAGCTCAAGATTTTTCGGTACCCAACACTGCCCTCGACAAACACCGAGGCTGCTCGTTTGGCCCTGGCAGGTGCTGCCGAGGGTCATTGTGTTGTTGCCGACGAGCAGACGGCCGGTAGGGGACGTCTGCTCCGCGAATGGAGCTCGCCGAAGGACGCGGGGCTGTATTTCAGCATAATTCTGCGACCTTCACTCCCTCCCGAGTACTGGCCCCTCATTACTCTAATGGCCGCGCTCGGGGTGCAAACGGCCCTGGCGAAAGCTGCTAATCTGGAAACCGATATCAAATGGCCCAATGACCTTCTCGCGAATGATCGTAAACTCTGCGGCATATTGACGGAAACTGTCGATACCAAACTCGGCCGGGTGATCGTGGTTGGTATCGGTATAAATCTTAGGACCGCAGCGCTTCCACCCGAACTGACTGAGACAGCGACATCCGTGGAGTCGGCTACCGGGCATGCTGTTGAGCGTGAGAGTATTTTAGCCGCCCTTGTCACGGCGCTGCGTGAATGTTACTCGAGATTGCAGTCTAGTGGGGGGGAGGAAGAGGTAGTCAGGGATTGGTGCAATCGCTCATCCTATGCGTACGGAAAACGCGTTCGTGTGTCCAATGAGAACGAGGTTATTGAAGGTATCACTCAGGGTCTGGAGGCGGATGGTGCTCTGCGAGTAGAAACGGATGATGGTTGTGTGAGGATCATTCGTGCAGGAGACGTGAGCGCTCTAAGATCCTAGATGGTTCATCACGGTATGTTGATTCCCCCAAAGCGAATCGTCTTAACGACATTTGGTTCCTATGGCGACATCCATCCTTACATGGCAATCGCTCTCGAATTGCAGCATCGCGGTCACTCGCCAGTGATCGCCACAAGTGCACTCTACCGGGCCAAAATAGAAGCCGCGGGATTGGAGTTCTGTTCCGTGCGACCGGACCTTCCGCCGCCGCAGGACCAGGACCAGGAATTAATAAAAAAGGTAATGGAACCAAAGTCGGGCGCACGGTTTCTGCTTGGCGAACTAATCGTGCCTTACGTCCGTGATAGCTATGCCGACCTCATCAAGGCGGTGAAGGGGGCGGACCTGCTTATTACTCATCCGCTTACTTTTGCCGGGCCACTGGTTGCCCGAAAAATCGGAATTCGCTGGGCCTCAGTCGTGCTCTCTCCGGCCTCGTTCCTATCCGCTTATGACCCTCCCGTGCCTCCATTCTGGCCGTGGTTGTGGCATATGCGTTGGTTTGGTGCGGGCTTCATGAAGCTCGTCGTCAGATTGATTAAACAGATTTCTCGACAAGCTGTGGAGCCGGTGGATCAACTGAGCCGTGATCTTGGTCTGCCGGATGCGGGACACCCGCTTTTTGAAGGTCAGCATTCAGCAGGTCTTGTGCTAGCGCTCTTTTCAAGCTTGTTTGCAGAGCCGCAACCAGATTGGCCGCCGCAGACTCGTGTTGCGGGTTTCGCCTTTTACGACGGGCGCCATGAGACGCCCATGCCGGCCGAGCTCTCCGCATTCCTGCAAGACGGCCCAAACCCCATTGTCTTCACATTGGGCTCGTCAGCGGTCTGGATAGCTCGCGACTTCTTTCATGAAAGCATCGCGGCTATAAAGCAGCTCGATCAGCGAGCAGTGCTCTTAATTGGCGACGAGCGGAATTTACCTCTCGAAGCTCTGCCGTCAAACATCATCGCGGTCAACTATGCGCCTTACGAATTGCTGTTGGAGCGAGCTTCGATTATGGTCCATCACGGCGGCGTGGGCACGACTTCGCAGGGGCTCCGCGCCGGCATTCCCACCCTGATAGTTCCGTTTGCGTTTGACCAGGCTGACAATGCAGCGCATGCTGCTCGACTCGGCACGAGCCGCACACTCGATCGCCGCCGCTACCGGGCCGACCGAGTCAGAAAAGAGCTTGAAGTGCTACTGAACAACCCACGCTATGGGCAAAAAGCCAGAAGGGTTGGCGAGTATCTTGGCGATGAGCACGGGGCATTTAGAGCGTGTGATCTGATCGAAGATTTCTTGCGTACGCCCGAAGCGGGCGCACGAGAAAGCGACGAACTGCTTTATGCTTCTGGTGATTGATGCCGGTAATACAAATACGTCATTGGGAGTCTTTGCCGGCCCGAGTTTAGTGGCCCATTGGCGCCTGACGACAAATCGCGCTCGGACTGTTGATGAGTACGGTATTCTCTCACGCAATCTCTTTCAGCTCGCCAAGATCGATTTTAAGGCCATTGACGCAATTGCTGTTGCCTCGGTAGTGCCGCCCTTGAACTACACACTGAAGACTATGGCGGAAACATACTTTCATCTGACACCTTTGTTTGTTGACGAGAGCACAGATACCGGTCTCAAGATTCTGTATGAACCAGCTTCAGATGTTGGCGCGGACAGGATTGTGGACGCAGTCGCGGCAATTCACAAATACAACGCACCCTGCATAGTAGTGGATTTCGGCACGGCGACCACTTTCAACGCAGTCAATGAGCGTCGCGAGTATCTGGGCGGCGTAATAACTCCTGGAATAATGATTTCGTCTGATGCTCTGTTTGAGCGAACCGCCAAGCTGCCACGAGTGGACATCAGACGGCCGCATAGAGTAATCGGCTCTTCCACTATGCATGCGATGCAGTCAGGACTCTATCACGGCTATGTTGGATTGGTGGATGGTGTCTTGCACAAGATGATTGAAGAGCTTGGCGGCAAACCCCGGATTGTTGCCACCGGTGGACTGGCGCCGCTGATTGCCACAGGCTCTGAATTCATTGATGTTGTCGACGACACACTGACGCTTGAAGGTCTCAGACTAGTTTACGAACGAGTTGTCACTAAACGAGAGCAAAGCGCGAAGAGTGAAGGGCCTTGAATTATTTCAACTATTTCAGCGAAATCGAAGACACGTTCATTCGCCGCCGTGGCAAACATCTCCTCATGAGTCCGCTGGATTGGGCGCTGATTGAAAGCTGGAAAGAGACGCAAGTTCCTTTGCACGTGGTCTTGCGAGGGATAGATCGTGCGTTCGATTCATGGGCCTCCAAGCCGCGCAAACGGACCGTCAAATCGTTGTTGTATTGCCAGGAAGAGGTTGAGGCGCAGTTTGCGGAATGGCTTGAGTCACGCGTTGGGGCTGAGACGGATGAAAACGGACAACCCCAAGATTCTTCCGACGACCCGGAGCGGCCGTTCTCCCGACCGATCATTGTGGACCATCTGGAGCGCGTGCGTGCCGCGTTGCTGGCAACCCGTGAGGCGCGAAGGCAGATCGCCGCTGATGATCTCTGCGACGCGCTTGAGCGCACTGCCGGTTTATTGGGGGACCTGAAAGAGGACTACGCCTCGGCCGTATCGCCCGATGCCCAGAAGCTAGAAGAGTCGCTCACAGGTTTGGAGAGATTGTTGAGCCAGTCAATGCGTTCAGTAGTGCCGCCCGAACAGCTTGAGGCACTCAATGGGGAGGTTTCCGGGCAATTGCAGCCTTATCGCAGTCACATGGACCAAGCTGTCTATCAGCAAACCTTTGACAATCTGCTGCTGAAACGGCTGCGCGAGCAGTTGAGCGTCCCGCGTCTCAGCTTATTCTACCTCTGAAAAAGATGAGTTTTCAGGCGACGAAGTTGGAGGAGAAGAGTCTGCTCGTGGAAATTGAGCGGATACTTCCCGGAGGCGTCGGCCTTGCGCATGCTGAAGGACTGACGTTATTCGTGGCTCTCGCTGCGCCGGGAGATCAGTTGCGGGTGCGCGTCAATCGGGTGCGGGGCAATGTGGGTTTTGCTTCGATTCAGGAAATTGTCCGTCCTTCGCCAATGCGGGTAGAGCCGCCATGTCCCTATTTTGGACGCTGCGGTGGCTGCGATTTTCAGCAGTTAACTTATGAAGCACAGCTTAAGGCAAAGGTTGATATCATTGAGGATTGTCTGCACCGCATCGCCCGTCTGCAAAGTTCACCGGAGATTGAAATTCATCCGGCGGCGAGCCCCTGGCAGTACCGGGCACGTGCCATCTGGCAGTTTGACTCAAGAACCAATAGCCTGGGCTATTTTGAGGCTGGGTCTCATCGGGTTTGCGATGTGGAAGTCTGCGCAGTATTGGTTCCCGAACTGGAAAAACTCCTTGAGGTCACTCGCGCGCAAATCCGCCAGGGGTCCCTGGAAATCGCCCCGGGAGAGATTGAAGTGGTGGCCGGGGACGAGGGGGCTATTTCCGTTGCTCCGCCATTCGCTGATTTGCTTAACGCGGAAGTGAGTCGTGAGATCGGTTCCGATACCTACACCTTCAATGCCGAGGCCTTTTTCCAGATCAATCATCATCTTCTGTCATCACTGGTCAACGCGGCCGTGCCGCGGGAAGCCGGTCGGGTAGCCCTGGACCTCTATTGCGGGGTGGGATTATTTACCTTGCCAGTCGCTCGCCGGTTTCAGCATGTGGTAGGAGTCGAATCTAATTTAGTTGCCGCGCGCTTTGCCAGGCGGAACTTGCAGCATGCCAGCTTGCTAAACGCGAGGATCGTATCGGCGCGAGTTGGTCAATGGCTCGAGACTGGGTTGGCTGGACTCAGGGAAGTTGACCTTGTTCTGCTTGATCCTCCACGTTCTGGCGCGGAACCAGGCGTGATGGAGCGAATCGTCCGGCTACGCCCATGCCGCATTTCTTACGTTTCCTGCGATCCTGCTACGCTGGCGCGGGATTTGAGAATCTTGACAGAAGGTGGATATTCACTTGACTCCATAGCAGCATTTGATATGTTTCCGCAGACTCATCACGTTGAAACCGTGGCCATCTTAAGCTGACAACGCCGCAGCCCTCACACCATGCAGCCGTCGCCTCACGTTCGGAGCTTTGCTCGCCATCCTCTGCTGACATTGGCATGTAGTTTTGCCCTTGGCATTGCGAGTTCTCGCACCGGTCTACTACATTTCTGGCCTCTTGTTTTTTGTTCGGCGGTTTCTGCAACGCTCGCACTTGTAACATTGATCAAGTCACGCCTCACGCTGGCGACGCTGCTGACAGTGTCCTCGATCTTCTTTGCAGGTGCATTACTGGCCCTTACTGAAAAACGGCATCCTCCGGAAGAGAGCCTGAAGCGCTTACTGGACAACCACAGTATTTCGTTCGGTGATTCAATAGAACTCGAAGGGGTCCTGGACGGCCCACCGCAGTTTGCGCCCGACCGCCTATATCTGACACTTGCGGTTGAAAAGATTGGAAAAAGCGGAAGGGATATTAACGCCCCAGGAATGGTTGGATTAGTCGCCCTGGTAAACCCACAACACCCAGAAGATTATGGTTTGCTGGATCTGCGTTATGGCGCACGATTAAGGGTAAAGACCAAGCTGGCTGGCGCAGATCGCTTTCGTAATCCGGGTGTCAATTCCTTTACCGAATATCTGGAGCGCAAAGGATACGACGCTACTGCCTTTGTGAAAAGCCCGCTCCTTATCGAACGCATAGACGACGCTCCCTCTTTCAAGCTGCTGCTTTGGCTCTACCAGTATCGCCAGAGAATTGAGGCGCTGATAAACACAAACTTTTCAGCTGAGACGGCCGGAGTTCTCAATGCAGCGTTGTTGGGAAATCGCTCTTACCTATCCCACTCAACCGCCACGCGCTTTCGTGAGGGCGGAACCTATCATGTGTTGGTCATCAGCGGGCTGCACATCAGCTTCATCGGTGGTCTGGTGTTCCTGGTAAGTGGAAAGGTGATTCGCAGTCCTGGAGTACGCTTTCTACTTTCAGCCAGCTTTTTATGGGCCTATGTGATCGCGGTAGGTGCAGAGGCCTCTGTTGTTCGGGCCGGTTTGATGTTCACGATTGTTGCTCTAGGTCCCGTTCTGCGGCGACAAGGCGATTCTCTGAATGCTCTTGGAGCTGCCGCTTTAGGATTGCTGACGTGGCAACCAGCCAATCTTCTGGACCCGTCTTTCCAACTTACATTTCTATCAGTCCTGGCAATCCTTGTTTTGGCCTGGCCGTTATTAATTCGACTAGCGCAGATCGGGTCGTGGCGTCCGACTCGTGCAGCTCCTTATCCGCCCGCCTGCGCTCCATGGGTGCGAACTTTTTGTGAGTGTCTATTTTGGAGCGAGCGGCGCTGGAGAAAGGAGCTGACCCGAGCAAATTACAGCTACCGATTATTTAAAGCGCCACTGGCTGGTTGGCTCGACCACGTCCGCCTTCAGCGGCTGCTTCGCTACTGCTTCGGAGCTGTGGTGGTTTCGTTCAGTGTGGAAATCACACTGCTGCCGCTCCTGATTCTCTACTTCCACCGAGTCTCGCTTGCTTCGATCATTCTCAACATCGGGGTGAGTGTCCTGATGGCGACGCTCGGGCTAGTTGCTATCAGCGGACTCCTGGTTCTACAAGTCAGCTCATCTCTTGCGGCTCCACTTTTTAGCCTCGCGAATCTGCTCAACTGGTCGATGGTCCACAGTGTTGATCCGTTTGTGCGAGTTGGTATGGCTTCACTCCGAATCCCCGAGTATTCGGGTTGGTCGGGTGTTGTCTACCTTCTGTACTACGTGCCGCTACTGTTCCTCGCTCGCATGGTTTCTACCGAGAATAGCTGGGCGTCTGGAAGAAGACAGAAGTCCTGGGCATTCAGCACTGCCATCTGTGCAGAAGTATTTGCTCTGATCGTTCTGATACTCCATCCCTTGAGCGCCGGTATGCCTGACGGTAAGTTGCACGTCGATTTTCTGGATGTTGGTCAAGGCGATGCAGCCCTCGTAACCACGCCGGATGGAACAACGCTATTAGTCGACGGTGGCGGCCAGCCGAAGCTTGGTCAGCCTGTTGCGGGGGTCGCAGAGCCGTTTGAGCGAGATACTCTCAACATAGGTGAAGCTGTTGTCTCGGAATTTCTCTGGTGGCGTGGTTTGGATACAGTCGATTACCTCCTTGCGACCCATGCCGACGCGGATCACATTGATGGTCTGGCTGACGTCGCTCGCAACTTTCGAGTGCGAGCGGCTTTGGTGGCCAGAATGCCGGCGATGGATCCGGAATACAGTAAGTTTTCGGAAACTCTTCGTTCGCTATCCGTGCCGGTGCGCTCAGTTGGGGCGGGAGACGACTTCAGGTTTGGCAAGGTAACCGCTAATGTTTTGTGGCCGGCGCCAAACGATGACCCATCCGCCTCTTCCGGCAATAACGACTCCGTGGTCCTGAAGTTAGTACTTGGAGAGTGCAGCTTTCTGTTAACTGGCGACGTTGAAAGACGAGCAGAGGAAGCGATGCTTGGCAGAGAGGAGGATCTGCGCAGTAACGTTGTGAAGGTTCCGCACCATGGCAGCAAGACTTCCTCTACCTCATCTTTTGTCAAGGCGGCGCGAGCGAAATTCGCAATAATCTCTGTTGGGCAGAATTCGATCTTCGGGCATCCTAATGCCGAGATAGTCGAACGTTGGCGTGCCGGTGGAGCTGAAGTGTTGACAACCGGAAAGAGCGGTACTATTTCCGTGATGACTGACGGGAGGCTTGTGAAGTTGCAGGCATACTCCAAATGATTTGTGAGAATTACTTACTCGGTTTTTCGCCGGGCAGAACAAACCCATACTTTTTCATCACGGCGCGACCAAACGCACTGTCAACAAAGCCAGCAAACCGCCGAGCATCGGATTCATTTTTCGTTCCCTGTATTACCGCGAGCGCCTGATCAATCGGCGCGTGTAAGTTTTCGGGAACGAGGATCCAACGCCCATCGCTCTGAAGGCTCAGTGACAGGGCCACGATCGCCGCCTCAACATTGCCGGTCTGTGCGTATTGTAGTGTCTGGCGAATGTTATCTCCATATACCACCTTTGGCTTGACCTCTGGCCAAATACCTGCCGTCTCAAGCGCCTGGCGTGCCGCCAGGCCATAGGGAGCATGGTCAGGATTTGCTATCGCCAATCGCTTCACCTCCGGTTTTGCAAGATCGGAGATAGTCTTAATAGATATTGGGCTGTCTTTCGGGACCCATAACGTTATTCGGCCGCGGGCATAAACCGCTTTGGTATCGGAGATAATCAAGCCCTTCCGTTCCAGATCGTCTATGTAGTCGACATTTGCCGCCGCAAAGAGATCCATTGGCGCCCCGTTTTCAATCTGTTTTGCTAGTAATCCGGAGGACCCAAAACTAAATATAACTTTCACTTTCGTCTGATTTTCGAATTCATTTCTCAGGTCGACGAAGGCAGACGAGAGATCCGCGGCGGCAGCTACAGTGATTTCCCTCTGTTGGCGACTCGGATTTCGAGTGCAACCTGGCGCAAAATTGATGATTAGTAAGAGTGGGAGTAGGAAGCGGAACTGTTGGAAACCCTGTGACGCCACCACAGACCTATGGTGAACGAAACTAGGCTTGAGAATCGTCGGGAATGTACAGGTCAATCTCAGGGCTGCCAACTTTGTACGTTTTTAGCACTCCCAAAGGTGGGGAGTAGATGTGCAGGGTAATCAGATCCTGGCCGCTGACATCAGGGTTTCGGAGCTGGTGAATGTCCGGAACCTCGGCGCCGGTCACCTCTTTTGCGCCATACTCACGTGCCGCCTTGTAGCAGAGGCCCTTTTGCGGATCAAAGGTGTAGGTTGTCTCCCACAGAATTCCCTGATGCACGAGGACGGCGCCGTGAGAGCCATTATGGTCGTGAATAGGGGTTCGATGACCTGGCCGCCAGCACAATACCAGCATCTCGACTTGCTCGTTTCGACAAACACGATGTCGCCAGTAATTGCCATCCTTAAAGCCGATGTAAGGTTGCAGTTCGGCCGCAGAAACGTCGACATTCTCGAGCCACGAATAAAGCTGTTTGAGCGATGGAGGTGCCTGCTGATTCTGAAGAGTTTCCATCAGCTTGCCGAAAGTGAGTCGAGTTGAGGCGCCATCTGGGTGCGGAAAATTGGCGATTGGATCTACGTGAGTTGACAAATTGATTCTCCTTGTTGTTCTTCGTGGTGCCGAAGAACAGTTGCTTAACCCTTATATTCTGGTCGGGACCGCGGAGTCAAGATATGTAGGGGGATATGTAGGGGCGGCACTCATTAGAAACATGCCTGTAAGTTGTTGATTCTATTACAGAGGAAAAAATGTTTCTTACTTTTATGGGCTCGCCGTTTTAGGGCGAGCTGGAGAGCTCCCAAGAAACCACTATGAAGCACCAAGCTAGATTCATTACGGCTGTGCCGCCTGATGTGCCGCGATGGCTTGCCTCGCGGTAGCTGCCAAGAACCGACTTGGGCTGCGCCCTTCTGCTTATGCTCATCTCACGGCTAGT
>DATEUF010000064.1:0-48639 GCA_035283325.1 Pyrinomonadaceae bacterium
CGCCTGAACGTTCTCAAACCCGCGCGTGTCCTGTATTGCATTATTCCGATTTACTCGCAGCAACGCGGCTTCCTGGTTAATCCGCTGGTATCTGTTCTCTGGATTTGGGTGACTACTCAACCAGGCAGGGCCACTTCTTCCGCCACCCTGACGCTCGATCGTGCGAAACATGTTTGCCAGGTCACGTGGATCGTATCCGGCGCGCGCCATGATTTGGGCCCCTAGTATATCGGCCTGTGTTTCATACTTCCGGCTGTACTTCAGTGCCCCGGCTCCAAATCCAATCTGGCTTCCGGTACCGATAATGGCGCCTGGCACGCCGCCAATCACAGCGCCTGCTATCTGGCCCAGAATAGAACCAATCTGATACTTCTGAGTCTCGGTGGCCTGCGCTGTGGCATGACGTAGAGCGACGTGGCTAATCTCGTGCGCCATGACGCCCGCCATCTCGCCCTCTCGTCCTGCTGCCTCGATCATGCCTCGGTTGATGAACATTGGACCACCCGGCAAGGCAAATGCGTTAATGTCGCGAGCATCAACGACATCAAACGTATAGCGAAACTCGGGATGTTGAAACTCCGCGGGGATCGCGGCGACCAGTCGGCCTCCTACCGACTCCACATAGTTGTCAATATAGCTATCGCGCAGAATCGGCAGTTGTTGCGCTGCCTGCTGCGCCGCCTCGCGGCCAAGTTGCACATCGTCTGATACCTTGTATTTATTCTTGGGAACTTCAACTCGTGTTTGGGCAAAGATTGTTAACGGCGACCAGACCATCGCCGCCAAAATCAATCCCCCAATAAATTTGCCTGTGCTATTTCGCATGCCTCTGATCATCGCTTTCCTCCGCTTTCATTGATTTCGATGAGCTACGCACCACGGGCGTTTACCGCCTTCGCAGAGCACGTACCTGCACCAAATCGCAACAGAAATATACCTTTTCAGAACGATTAACCTCTCGAAGCTACCCAAATTGTTGGGCGCATTCCGTTGCCACACTACAATAGCAACGGTAATGCCAAACGCCGAAGAAACGGCGCTATTTCCTTTGTTCAATGTGTTGGTTAAACCATCGCGCTGGTTCCGCCAGAGGCGCAATGCGGTGAGGTTCGCCTTTCCAAACACGAGCCATCGAGATTATCAGGAATATGAAAGCTGCCACCCGAAAAAGGGAACCGCCGACAGAACTGCCTGTTACGGCTCCGACCACACTAAATAGCGTCGAAACGAGCAGGATAGCAATATGTAAAGCAAGACCCTGGGCGGCATGGAAGCGCACCTTTACCTCTTTGCGGGGTACCAGGAAAAGTTCGAGAAGCGACACTACTATCCCGATGTAGAAGGGCGTATAGGGCAACATGACGGCCCATTTTTCGGGAAGACCTATGCCCAGCACGGAGCGTGAAGTGGGGCGCTGGCTCATCGAAGGCTGTTGATAGAGATTCGCTGGTGATTGGTATGGAGCGGGTGGAGAATACGGAGGTGGGATGAAGACTGACGGATAAGGCGCGTCAAGCGGCGGACTATCGATACGGCGGGTCGGAGCCTCTGAATAGACGTTGCTTCGCGCGCTTTCGCCTTCCGATTGCCCAACAGGACCGGTCGGGCCCTTTATCCTTCGCGTATCCCCCTGTTCACCGGCGTCACCCCAAACTTCCTCTGTTTTTCGGGCGACTTCAGGATCAAGTGGATTAGTATCGTACTTACCCTTCTTTGCTTCCATCAGCCACAATCTCTTACGATCAGCCTGCCCCTTCGGTTTCAATCTTACTCGCCTACAATCTCATACTCAACTGGCACCCACGAGTACTCCTTTTCGGAAATCTTAAACGCGCGGAGAGTCGGCTCGCCCTTTCCGAGGCCCACAATCAGATAAGTGGCGGTCGGATAGTACGCAAGTCGAACGTCTGTGTCAGACGGGAAGGGCTCCTGGGCGCGAGGATGTGAGTGATAGATCGCCAACAGTTCCTCGCGTTGAGCCCGCATCTGTCGTTGCGCGTTGAAGAGTTCTTGCGGCGCCGCTTCGTAGGAAACCTCAGCGTTCTGAGCAATATTGCGCAGCGGGTAAATGGTTAATGCGCGGCCATCGTCGGTCCCGCCAATTAAACCGCAACACTCATTAGGTTCGTCGCGTTTAGCGTCATTAAAAATTTGCGCAATCTGATGTCGATCCAGTTTCAGCATGCATTGGGTGGGCAGACAACTTCCGATTGCTGTTCGATGGTAGGGCTAATCACTTTACAACCTTCAGATGCAATTCTTCCAACTGTTTCGGATCGACTTCGCCGGGCGCGTCGATCATCAAATCAGTTGCCGAGGCAGTTTTGGGAAAGGCTATTACGTCTCGCATATTATCGGTACCGGCCAGCACCATTAGCAAACGATCGATGCCGGGCGCTATTCCGCCGTGTGGCGGTGTTCCATACTCCAAGGCGTCAAGAAAGAATCCAAAGCGCTCACGAGCTTCCTCAGCAGTCATACCCAAAGCCTTAAACACCAGACGTTGCACATCGCGCCGGTGAATACGGATTGAGCCACTGGCCAACTCGACTCCGTTGATCACCGGGTCATAAGCCTTGGTGCGCAACTTTCCGAGTAATTCCGTTTCGCCATGTTCTACGGCCCGCTCCAGCAACGCCAGGTCCTCGTCGAATGGCGACGTGAAAGGATGGTGCATCGCGTAGTAACGCCCGTCATCTTCGTGGTATTCAAACATCGGAAATTCCGTCACCCATAGAGGGGCATAAACATTCTCGGGAATTCTCTTCTCGCGCCGGGCCACCTCGTTGCGCAGTGCCCCCAGGCTGGCGGCGACGCTCTTACTCTTTCCGGCCACAATTAGAACGGCATCTCCTTTCTTCGCGCCGGCGAGCTTCAGCATGGACTCGATAACATTTTCACCGAGAGCTTTGAGCAATGACGACGAAAGTTCATCTCCAGCTTTGATCCATGCCAGCGCCGCGGCTCCATATCGCTTTACAAACTCCTGCAGCTCATCAAGGCTTTTTCGCGACAGGCTCGCGCCGCCAGCGACCACCAGCCCTTTGACCTCGCCCCCTGCGGCCAGGGCGGAAGCGTAGGGTGCAAAATTTGTTCCTTCCAACGCCGGCGACAGATCCTGTAACTCCATTTCAGGGATGCGCAGGTCGGGCTTGTCAGAGCCCCAGCGGCACATTGCTTCACGGAAACTGTAGCGCGGAAATGGGAGAGGCAGCTCCACTCCAATCAGCCGAAACACTCGCGCGAACAGTCCCTCAACCAGTCTGTAAATCTGTTCTAGCGTAGCAAAACTCATTTCGATATCGAGCTGCGTGAACTCCGGCTGGCGATCGGCTCGCAAATCCTCATCGCGGAAGCAGCGGGCAATCTGAAAATACTTGTCCAGTCCCGCGATCATGCATAACTGTTTGAAGAGCTGAGGTGACTGCGGTAGCGCGAAGAACTTCCCGGGTTGCACGCGAGAAGGAACTATGTAGTCGCGCGCCCCCTCCGGAGTGGATTTGATCAGGATCGGGGTTTCGATCTCTGTGAAGCCCTGCTCAATCATGTAGCGACGAATCTCCGCAAGAACGCGGCTACGTAAATGAAGGTTTGCCTGCAACAGCGGCCGGCGCAAATCCAGGTAGCGGTATTTAAGACGTAAGTCTTCGCTGGCCAGCGCGTCAGAACTCGCAGTTTCAAGTTGGAAAGGGAGAGTACGTGCGTCGTTGAGTATCAGCAGCTCCTGCCCGTGTACTTCAACTTCCCCGGTCGCGATCTTCGGGTTGCGCTGGCTTTCATCGCGTAACCGGACATCACCTATCACTGCCACAACGTATTCGCCACGAACTTCCTTTGCTTTGGCATGAGCTTCCCGAGCGTCGTCAGCGTTTACTACAATCTGTGTGATGCCTTCACGGTCCCGCAGATCTATGAAGGTAAGCACTCCAAAGTCGCGCCGGCGAGATACCCAACCCATCAACGTTACTGTCTTACCAACATCTTCCTTACGCAGCGCGCCACACGAGTGCGTACGCTCGAGGTTGCCAAGGTTATCCAACATACACTCTAATCTTCCGCGATTTCGATCAGGTTACCGCCCGGATCCCGCACATAAAAGCGCGCTCTTCCTGGTATAGGCCGTTCGTCAGGGAAAATCTCAACACCCGCATTCACGAGGTGCTGACGAGTCTCAGCCAGACCTTGCACCAACACGCAGAGGTGCCGGCTACTAGCGGATCCATCGCCAACTTCTTCACGAGAAAGATGGAGCTGAACAGCGCCTATTTCATACCAGGCGCCGCCGCGCGCGCGGGATGATTCGGGCTTGGGGATCTCTTTGAGCCCGAGGATTGAGCCATAAAAATGCTTTGCTGCTTGTTCCAAGCTTCTGGGAACAGTCACGTTGGCGTGGTGGAATTTTGTTACTCTTATTGACACTTCATTTTTCCTGCTTGCCGGTAAAACCGGCCGCAGCATCAAACCGGTGAACTTTCTCCGGCTCGTCTTTCTTTTCTGTCAGGTATTTGTTGAATTCCGCCGATCTGTTCCGAGGAATGCTTAGCGTTCTCCATTCAGTGGAGCGGAAATGCTTAGCCAGAAAGACTATCTGCCCGATGTGATACGCATAATGTGAAATCTGGCGGTTAATTGCTTGAATAATCGTGTGTTCCTCGCCACGAATGAACACTTTGCTGGAGAAATCCTGTGGCCGTACCGCTTCAAGTGCCGCGAATACGCGGTTCCATCCTTTCTCCCAGTAGGCAACGATGTCTGCTTTTGAAGTATTCGCATCAATAACAAATTCTCTGTCGCGTTGGCGATCAGGCTTTTCGCCATCGGTTGTCAGGAAATCAGTCCAACGCGAAATCATGTTGCCTGCCATGTGTTTCATGATCACCGCAACGCTGTTGGATTCCTCATCCAGTGTGATGAAGAATTCCTCATCTTTCAGTTGATCCAGGGCTTTTTCAGCAAGTTTTTTATATGCCCGGAAAGAGCCGAGTGCGTCTTGAAGATATTCCTGCGCGAGTGTTTGTTCCATACACGTGTCCTCTGTTAGTTAATATGGAGGGCTTCTCGCAAATAGGCTACGGCAGTTTCCCGCTTGATAGTTTCCTGTTTTCCTGTGTGCAGATCTTTGATGGAAACCTCGGCCCGTGCTATTTCCTCCTCACCAATCACGGTAACAAACGGGATTCCTCGCTCCGCAGCGTACTTGAACTGTTTTCCGAGCTTGTCAGCCTCAGGATAGAGATCGACTCGCAGTCCGCCCTTTCGTAACTCACTCGCGAACGCGAAGGACTGCGAAAGAGCATCATCATTCCAGATCGTTACCATGACATCAGCCGGTGTGCAGATGAGTGACTCAGGAAACATCTGGCGTTCCGTCATCACAACAATGATTCGTTCCAGGCCCAGTGAAAAACCGCAGGCGGGCACATCCTGACCTAAAAACATGCCCACCAGATTATCGTAGCGACCGCCACCTCCCAAGCTGCCGGAAAGATCTTTGACGCTGATCTCCATGATCGCGCCAGTATAGTAAGAGAGTCCACGGGCGAGGCTGGGATCAATCCTGATTTGGCCTCCGGTCCTGCCTGCCTCAACAATCTCGATAATTGACCGGAGCTCCTCCACGCCTCTCGCACCAAGCTCATTATCACCAACAAACTCAACGAGGCGGCCAAGAATGGCAGCATTCAATGATCTGCGCTTAGCGTCTCTATCATCTCCCGAGGCGATTTCAGCAGCATGCTCAAGAGAACCCAGCTCCACGAAAAAATCCAGCAGGGTCTTCCCAGCCACTGCTTCGACACCGCGTTCTGTCAACTCTTCCACTACGCCTTTGCGGCCCAATTTATCCAGCTTATCAATGGCCACCAGTGCTGAATCTTGTTTGTCCAGCTGTACACCTGCCGATTGAAGCAGGCCAGCCAGAACGTATCGATGATTCAAACGAATCATAAAGTCGTCAAATCCCAACTCCTTCAGAGCCTCCCCCGCCGCGGCACAGATTTCCGCTTCCACTACCATTGAGCGGGAGCCGAGCACGTCTACATCGCATTGGTAGAACTCACGAAAGCGGCCTCGAGCCGGCCGATCGGCACGCCACACAGGCTGGATCTGATAGCGCTTGAAAAATCTGGGCAGCCGATCTTTATACTCTGCCACTACACGTGCGAGCGGTACCGTTAGATCGTAGCGGAGTGCGAGATCGGCTTCGCCTTTTGTCTCGTGCACCCCGCGTTTGAGAATTTTGAAGATAAGTTGGTTTCCCTCGTCGCCGTACTTACCCATCAGCGTTTCAATGTCTTCGACCGCTGGAGTCTCGAGGGGTTCAAAACCATACCGCTCGTAGACCCTCTTGATGATTCCGATGACATACTCGCGCCGGCGCACGTCGGCAGGAAGAAAGTCGCGCATACCACGCGCGGGCTGGGACCTGGGCCTCATTGCGCGCATCATAACCCGATTCGTGGAGTAATTGAGAGTCGCAGTGGGGTTCTTTCAACCGTCGAGGATCCTATATTTCTCGAAAGTCGCAGGCCGCAGCAGGATTCGCAGTCAGGCTGGTAAGTCCTGAGTCGAGTACCACGTGTAGTATTATTTGGTTTCATCTGCATCCTTATGGTCCCCCGCCGCGCAAACAATAAGAGGCCGCGGAGGAAATGGCGATTAGATGTTACTAATCCCAGTGATTCGCTAAACTAAATGGCTGCTCAACCCTCGATCGCAGTACCAACCACCTGGGCCCCCAATCAACAACGAGATCTCTTTCTCTCTTTCGCCATTGCAATTTCGGCTCTCGTTATTGCCGGTCTGCTCAGGGGAGAGACAGGGCTCAAAATGTTGCCGGTCGCTCTCGGCTGGCCACATATCATTCTCGGTTTCGTCTTTTACTGCGGCAAGATTATTAGAGGCGAACGGCTTTTTCGTTCTTTGTTTATTCTGCTGTCATTGCTGACTGCCGCCATCTGGTGGACTCATTATCAGATTGATATTACCCGCCTTATCTACCTTTTCTTCTTCTATCATGCTTTCACAGATGAGATCTTTTTGCCCTCTTTAGGCGGGCTGGGTACGACGAAAACGAGACTCAGGCTTGCATTGGCCGCTGTTGCCGTGGCTCTATTGCTGCTGGTCCCACACCCGCGCGATCTGCTCATAAACTTAAGACAGACTCAGATAACGAGCGCGCAAATTCGTCAAACCGGACCTACGCTTGTATCTTTCGACCCAGTACCACATTCGAAGGGACGACAGTTCTATTTCTATCTGGTGGCGCCGCACACCAGTGGTGTTGAGGATTTGACGACTCAGGCAGCACTCACCGACGCTTATGCAAACGGTAGGGTGTTAGTCAATGACGAGTACTGGGCCAAGGCGTCTGATCTGCTTTTCCGCCCGCACTATGCTGCTGCTTCACTCAGAAGTGATCTTCAGGACGGCTCATCGACGGTTCCGGTCCTACTTACCGGTGGTCATCGCGTGGGGCAAACCTTCACGGCGGAAGAAGACAATCTTGCGGGCATCTGGCTGCCAATTCAGAGTCGGAACGAGTCTACAGTGGTAGGCCTTACATTTGTCCTCCAGAGTCAGCCTTCACTATCAGGACGTTTTGGAATCTCAAGTTTGCGATTGCTCGTGGTTCTTTTTCTTCTGGCGTTCGCACTCTGGGCGTTCGGCACAACGTGGCTCAAAGGCCGTGAGCCCTGGGCAGGGCTGATGGTTTTCGCGACCCTTCTGGCGGGTCTGCAGGCCTTCTTAAACGATTCGATTAGACTGCGAGACATTGATACTCATCTATTTCAGCTCGTTGTCGTCTTTCACTACCTGCTCTGGTACTCATTCTCCTTTCACAAATTGAAAATGAGACAGAGCGGTCCACCGCCGTTTTTGCTCAAAGGCAGATACGATCGCTTTCTCAGCTGGGTCGGCCAGCCACTTCAGTTCTCAATCTCGGTGTTGCTCTTAAACGTGGTCTCGTTTATGGGTGTGCTTTGGTACTCCAGTCTCGGTGGGCCCGCAATTCTACGTTTCGCATTCGACTATAAATACTTTCTCTATGCACTCGTCTTTCATGTGACCTTTAGCCTCAAACCAACATCTCTCAGGTTGGGAAGGGGGCAAGGCAGGCTTCTGGGTAGGAAGGAAGCCACTCTCAGTCTGCCCCCTTCCTAACCTGAGAGATTCTTATCACTAAGTCACGCCTTGTAGAGTCGAGTATACTCGACATAGTTCTGCCAAAATCCGTCGAGTGAGCGAACCTCGTCATCAGTCAATGGGCGCTTCACCCTCGCGGGCTCACCCATTACCAGCGACCGCTCCGGGATGACAGTACCGGGCGAAACGAGCGAGCCGGCAGCCACGAGACTTTGCGCACCAATACGCACATCGTCCAACAAAATCGATCCGATGCCGATCAGTGAGCCTCGTTCAACGTAACAGCCGTGTAAGGTCACGCTATGTCCTATTGTTACCTCGTCTTCCAGAATAGTTGGGTGTGACCCGGTGCGCGTGTGAATGACACTATTGTCTTGTACGTTGGTACGATTCCCAATCCGAATGTAAAACATGTCGCCACGCACCACTGCGTTGAACCAGATGGATGATTCTTCACCCAGGTGGACGTCGCCTATTACTTGTGCGCTGTCGGCGACGAAGGCTGTGTTATGGATCTGAGGGTGAACTCCACGGAAGCTACGAATCATTGCGGGCGATAGTAGCATATTGACAGTCGCCAAACAGCATGAGAGATTGCGCAAGATGATCTCCAAATGGCAGCGATACAAACGGGCGGCTCAGCTCTCAATGCTCGCTGGAGCGACACTTGTAAGCTCTTGCGGCGGCACCCTCTTTAAGGTTAGACCTGCAGCTGAACTGCAGCCTCTGAGGGATCCAGTGAAGTTCACAACAGCGGCCGGCCTGACAATTAAGGTTGCTCCTTTACTTTCAGACGAGGAGAGTCAGGACCTGTTTGAAGCTAACTTGCCCTTAAGCGGCGTGCTGCCTGTACGAATTGAGCTGGACCATGAAAGTGGGCTGCCTGTCGAATTGAAACAAGCTCGCTTTCGTCTCAGTGAAGCCGGCCGAGAGTGGAAAGCGTTGTCCAAAAAAGAGGCGATTTCACGCATCCTGAAGGCGAATGGCGTCTTCGCTTACAACCCTAATTCAAGAAAACAGTTTGTAGAGGACTTTGGCGCGTATGGGCTTGATGTGAAAACACCGCTGAGTGCCGCTGAAGGCCGTCGCCAGGGCTTCTTATTCTTTCAAACGCCTGATAAGGGTTCGGTGAAAAGTCTGCAGGGTCTGGTGCTTTCAATTGAACGCCTGGCCGAACCCATTGAGATAAAACTGAATTAGTCTCAGGGGCGTCAAGGGCAGGAAATCCCTCAGGATTGGATTCAAGTGCTGTTTTGCTAGCCTGAGAGGGTGCTGCAGTTGAGTGATTCATTGTGAGTGATTCATTCAATGGTGTGTGACTTTTGAAGCAGCGGGGGCGGCGGCAGACTGAGAGTTGCGTCCTTCCTCCCCAGAAGCCTGCCTTGCCCCCTTCCTAACCTGAGAGATTTCGTCCCTGAAGTGTGCTCCCCTTCCTTACTTGAGAGATTCCACCCTGACAGAAACTATCACTGAGGACCAGTGGCGCGTATGTTTATTTCACTGCCACTTGGCAACTCCAGATCCTCTCGACCCTGGATGTAAACCGAACCCGCGCCGGCTCCTGCACCGACGATTGCTCCAATAGCTGCTCCTTTGCCACCGCCCGCTATCGCGCCAATGATCGCGCCGATGGCGGTCCCAATGGCAGTGCGCGTTACGGTGCGGGTAGTTTGGCTGTCTTCGCGGATTGCACCTTCGTTGTCAACATTAACGGTTTCATTATTGGGCGTCCGGAAGCTTTCGAGAATGCCCGCAAAGCGATAACTGCGGCCATCACGCAAACGGATGGTGTCGAAGTTGAGAGTCATTTCCGAGCGTCCACTCACTCTACCACTACGGCTTACGTTGGTGACATAACCTTCTATGGTCGCCCCCTCGTATTGCTGCGGTGTGCGGACCGTCATTGAGAAACGATCGTTATCCTTCGACGTTTGTGTTGACAGATTCGTGTTCAGAACCGCCAGAACCTGGGTCCCGTTCGACACAATAAAATCGCCGCTTGCAGTTCCGGTTCCGGAATCCGGGTATTCCGGATTGCGTGTATACACGTCAAGCTGTGCCACGTCAGAGATGCGATCGTAATAGGCCTGGACCGATACAGGTTGGCTGAGTTGTTGCGTGTACATTCGACGAGTAACCACCAACCGGCGCCCGTCATCAACAGGATCAAATATAACAGTGAAGTCTTGCGCTCTTTCGCCCGTTCTGGTAATCGTCAACCGGTCTCCGGAAAAACTGGCCCGTATGCGAATTGTGCGTCCGTTGGGAGTAGTCTCCTGGCGTTCGCGCCCGTCTGCTGCAAGGTTAGTTTGAGGGGCTCGAGACGAGGCAATCGCCACATCAATACCCCGGCGCTCGATCGCCAACATGTTGGGTGAGTTGAGACGGTTCACCAGGGCGTCGTAAGCACGTTGTCGCTGGGCGGCCGGCAAATTGCGCGTGGCGTTCTCAGCGGCAGTGCGACTGTCGCTCGTCTGGGAGCTATTGAGTCTGAAAGTCCCGGTCAGGCGAGCATCGGTCCCGTAGATTGGACCCCCAGGGCTTGTCTCAGTCCAGTTCCAGGCTATGTTATAAGTGCTCGCCAACTGGTCTAGATCTCGTTTCAACACAGTCCAATCGTTTTCAGCGCGTGACTGCAATTGGTTGTCTACCATAAAGCGATTGAGGTAGACAGCCTGCTGCAATACCTCGCGAGCATCTGCGTCCGTGGATTGACCACTATTGACACTGTTCCACAGGCGATTCGTCGCGGTTTGAAACTCGCGCAATTGCCTGTTGGCCTCATCTTCTGTCGCGGTGCCGTTAAACCGGCTGCTATTGAGCGCACTCAGAAAGCTGGCGCCAAAACGGCCGGAGCGGTTTTCTATTCGACGCGCTAACTGGCGCAACTGACGTGTTGTTGGACGATAGACGCCAGTGCCCGTACCGCCCGGTAAATCATTCCATGTCCAGCTGAGGTAAAAAGCACGAGCGAGTTGATCCAGGTCGCCCCGCAAGAGTTGCCAATTCTGCTCAACCCTTGCATTAGAACGGTTGTTAAGAAGAAAGTCATTAATCAGGTTCGCGCGATCGAGTACCAACCGGGCGTCGGCGCTAGTCGCCTGCCGGCTTTCGAAGCGCGTCCTTAATTGATCGGTGGCGTATTCGAAATCTCTCACGAGAGCACTGATCTGGTTCTCTCGCGCTGTATCGTTTACCCCAGTGCGTTCGAGCGCATTCTCAAGCGAGCGGCTAAAAGTGTCAGTTCTCGTTTCAATGCGACGAATGAGATTGCGCATCTCATTGTCGGTCAAACGATACTGCCGTTGAGCCAACACGCCGGTTGTAACCCAGAGGTTTACCAGCACGCCCACTAGTATCGTAGAAATAAGTTTTCCCATAGTTTTCATAAATCATTCCTCCAATGTTTATTAAAGGTCATACCACTCCATCAATGACGTATCGCGGCGAATTCTTGGGGCTGCCGCGACTTTCTGCGGGGGACTGTCGGATAAGGAGAATGGGTAGATCTGTAGTCGGCAGGATGACCGACCTTTTGGCCCGCTCTTAACGATGTCAGGCCGCATTTGGGGGTTGCATTTAAATTATCATATCATCCAACGCCACAAAGCACAAAAGTAACAATAGTGTTCCAACCTTAGCTCTTTGCCCTTTGCTCTCTCTGCTGTATCCTGTGCCGCTCGCAAAAAATATCCCAAGAACTGGTTAAATTATGGCAGTAAAATCTGATCGTTGGATTCGTCGCATGGCACTGGAGCAAGAGCTTATCTCTCCTTTCGAACCAAAACTCCTGCGACAGCTTGATGGCCGCCGCATCATCTCCGCCGGCGCTTCCAGTTACGGCTATGACATGCGGCTGGCAGACGATGGCTTTCGAGTCTTTTCACCCATTCATGGTCGTGAGATCGACCCGAAGAATTTCGATGAGGAGTCGCTTGTTGAGCCGCCGCTGCGCGCCACTGAAGACGGTTCCAAATACTATCTGCTCGCGCCGCATTCATACGCCTTGGGTGTCACAATGGAAACGTTCCGCATGCCCAGAAACGTAACCGGAATTGCCATGGGAAAATCGACATATGCACGGGCAGGACTCCTGGTTAACACAACGCCTTTGGAAGCTGGCTGGGTGGGCCGTCTGGTGGTAGAGCTTGCAAACCTTGCCGACCTTCCGCTGCGGATCTACGTCAACGAAGGTATTGGCCAGGTCATTTTTCTCGAGTCAGATGAGAACTGCGACGTTTCCTACGAAGATCGCGGTGGAAAGTATCAAGGTCAAACCGGGTTGACGTATTCAAGGCTGTAGAGCGAGGGCGAGGGGCAAAGAGCTCTTTGCCCTTTGCCCTTTGCTCTCCGTCACTGACTCGCCTTCCGGATATAGATCGTTCCATCCCCAACAGTAAACTGAAATGTTGGACCTCCGACGCCGGCGCGCGCTTTGATCTGTTTCGCAGTAAATCCCTGTCTCTCGCGCGCCTCCAAACCGGGATACTCCTGCTCGATCCTGCCGGAACGAAGAATGGTGGCATCAATTTCGCCGCTAAAACCTACGGGAAGTTCAATAGTGAGTTCTCCACTTGCCAGACGAATGTCGGCGCCCGAGCCCCGCCAACTCCGCGCCGGAATGGTGAGCTTCACCTTTCCTGAGGCAATCGTGGCAGAGACTATGCCTCCAGTAAGTGTTAGTTGTGTTTCGCTCTGAGTGGCTGTCAGCCGAATTCCTCCTTCAACGCCGTTCAGATGAATAGGTCCGCGGCCCGTATCAATCTCCAGGTCGGTATAGGTTGGCACATGTATCTTATAAGCGATGGCCCAGGGCAACCCCAGTAGCTTCTTGGGAAAGTCTTTGGCCACGCGGCGCATATAAGTCCGGTCGTGCGTGCCGGTGGTAAGAATGCTCAAATGATTAGCTTGGGGATCAACCAGAAACCCATTCACCGTGGCGAGACGCGCCAGGTCTTCTTCAGTCTCTGCGCGCAACTCAATTTCACCCACCACTTCTACTTCACTGCGTGACCAACCTTCGATAGTGATCGACCCTTCCGGGGCTCCTACGAGGCTCACGGTACCACCATAACCGAAGCGAACTGTCTCCTGCCGCGTGGTCCGCCGCGTTAGCAACTGGGTTGGATCGGCGAGGGAGTTAGTCTTCTTTTGCGCTGGAATACCCCCATCGGCAGATGGGGGATTCTTTAGATCCAGCCGGCCATTGCCACGCCGCGGTAAGCCGGACTTCGAGCATCCCTCAACTTGTGGTATCGATTGATTCAGTGCGCCGCAAACGCTGAGACAAATGAAGACAGAGCGAATAATAGTGATGATCATATTTCAGATAGTATGGCCGCAAACAGCCAGACGAAGAAATGCGGACGATCTCAATTCGAGAGCATCCGCAACAGCCCATTAACTCAGAGGTGATTTTAGCGACGCAGGAAGGTTATGCTGCCGCGAAAGTTTGTGACAGTAACCGAAGAGCGGCCATCGCCGACGTCACCCATGTACTTGCGCCCATCGCCCAGAGTTTTGAAACCATTGTTCCAGAATTGACCAAGGGCGAACTTCTTGGTTGGCACAGCAGCCACTAATCGGAACCCGGAATCCGCGGGAATGCGGATCGTTATATTGCCCTGCCCCGATTGAAATTGATAGGTGCCGCCGCGTGAGAACTCGCCGTCAAAGAAGATATCGCCGATCGTGTTCTGGGCGATTACTTGCGAAGCTGTGATGCCGGCAAGAGTGATATCCCCTTCTGAGGAAACATGCGCTCGCACCAAGCCGCCTCGTAAGTTGCTAATATTGATGTCCCCGCGTCGTGTTTCCACGTCCACTGAAGAATCGGGAGGAACCTGCAACTTGAAGTTTACATCGCCTACATCCCCGCGCCCGCGATTGTCTCCCATGACGTCCACTACCAGGCCATCGCCACTTTGTCGTGGAGTGAAGTTAGCAGTAGGTGACTCAAGCGTAGCGGAAAGTTTTATCTCGTCTCTCGCCCATGACTCGACGGTGATAGTTCCCGAGATATTCTTCAATTCCACCCGCACATTTTTACGAGCCGGATAGCGTTTGGTGACGTGTTGTTGGGCGAGGCTCGTGGTGGCGCCGAGCGCACCTGCCAGGCAGAGGAAGGCGATTACAGTTGAAGTTGAGAAAACGCGGGCGCGAAAAAACCCATAGCGCGCTATCAACGATCCGGTACTCATCTGTTCGGGGCTCTCACTGACAATAAACTCTATTGCACGTCGTGTTCCCGGGGAGGGCTTATAGATCCGCAAACTCTTTCAAGAGTGATAGCTTCTCATTCATCGCCGCATTCAACATCTCTTCGGAGACCTCGTCGTGCGGATTCTGGTTCAAACCGTTAAGCGAATCGGCAACCGCCTGATCAATCACTCGCATGTTGCGATCGAATGTTTCTCTCATCTGCGGACTCCAGCGCGCCTTATTCAGTTCGACGCGCTGATTCCAGTAGTCGATAGTTTGCCGTTGCTGTAGCAGTCGCTGAGTGATGTTGCTCCTTGCGGCACTGAGCGCGGTCACCGGATCCGAGATTGGAGAGCTTCCATTCACTCCTTCGCTTTCCCAACGTCGCACACCGACAATGGTAGTCAGGGATACCACCACAACTATAGCCGCGACCAATGACGCCAGTTGGGGCAAAGAAAGCTCCCAACTTCGTCCCAGCCAGCCAGACCACCCGCCCTTCTCGCGCGTCGTCAAATCCGGACGAATTCTTGCTGGTGAAACTTCAGCTTCAATCAGATTGCGAATTCTGAACCAGAGAGCCTGGGCATTGGGAGGCGCCTCATATTCGCCCCTGTGCTCACGGCAGAATTCCACAATCGCTTTCAGATCGGTGCGGACTTCCACACAATCCAGACAGTCTTCCAAATGGAGATTTAGATTTAACTCGTCTTTACGACTCAGCGAGCCATCAAGCAGATCGCTTAATAGTTCCTGACACTTCTCGCAGTTCATTGTCTTCGAACCTCTGACCTGTCATGCCCGTCCGTTACCAATCAAGACGAGATTGCCAGAACATGAAACTTGCCGGTTTTCAGCAATCAAGGGGAGACTGCGTTTGGGCTCAGTTATATCTTTCCAAGCAGGCGACCGCAACGTTTGCGACGGCTGCCGCCTTCGGTTTTCCCTGAGATTGAAAACTCCTCTGAGCATTTTTTGGAAGCTAATCCTTGGCTTTCTGTTGCCTGAGAAGGTTGCGCAATTTCATGCGCGCCTTATGCAATTGCGATTTCGAAGTTCCCACCGAACACCCGAGCATCCTGGCTATCTCCTCATGTTCATGGCCTTCGATATCGTGAAGGGTGAACACCGTACGGTACCCTGGCGGTAGCTGCGAAATCGCCTTATCCAGAGCAATCCGGTCTACTACCGGCATGAAGTTTGGGTTCTCTGTTCCCTTGACGATCTGCACCGGGGTTTCGCCGTCTTCGGTGGTGGTCTCCATCCGAACGCCGCGCTTACGGAAGTGCATGAGCACCTGATTTACCGTCAGGCGGTGCAGCCAGGTTGTAAAAGCCGATTCTCCGCGAAAGCTTCCAATTTTTCGAAAGAGCTGTATGAACACCTCTTGTGCGAGGTCTTCAGCCTCCGAGACGTTTCCGGTCATGCGCAGGCAGAGGGAATAAACGCGGCGATTATGACGCTGGTAGAGTTGCTCAAAGGCGTCCATTTCGCCTTGAGCGGCCCTTTGAGCCAGAACGTAATCAGTCTGTTGCTGTGTCTCGGTCTCGGCTGCGCTCACGTGTTCGTCTGTCGGCAAGCGACGAGGATACCCTACAACGCTTGCTCGCCGTGACTATCACGAGTCCGCCGGTTTCAAAGGAGCGGCACCGATTCCCTAAACTCATCCCATGCAGGGAGCGGAATCCCGTAACCCTCAACAGGGGTGTGATGCGGCGCTTCGAGCGCGTCGTTGCCTTGTGCGACCCTAAAAGTTAATCATTTTCCCCAGCCGCATCAACAATTCAGTCATCCTTCCACTTCCTCCCGTTGGCCAAGCCCCGACAGTGAACGATAACCGACCGCTTGCCACTAGGGGACAAGCGGATTATTTCGGGAAACAACAAAGTCCGTGAATATGCGGCTTACTTTCAGGATACGGTCTTCGTCCCGCCCTGACAAGGCCTCTACGCCGTCAGTTCCAATAGGTCCGATCCAGTGAACGATAACCCACGGCCTCGGCGACGTGAGGCGAGCGGACAGTTTCAGAACCTTCCAAGTCGGCAATCGTGCGGCTGACTTTTAGAATGCGATCATAAGCGCGAGCAGACAAACCTTGCTTTGTCATCGCGCGCTCCAGCATCTGCTCACTCTCACGGTCAAGCTTACAATACTTGCGGATCATCCCAGGCAACATCGCAGCGTTAGCAAAAATCTTTTCGCCGGCAAAGCGCTTTAGTTGTCGCTCCCGTGCGCGAATCACTCGCGCCCTGATACTGGCAGAGCTTTCAGTCTCTGGGGCCGTGTCGCCCGCTAGTTCACGAAACTTAACAGCAGGCACATCAATGTGAATATCGATACGATCCAGAAGAGGACCGGAGATGCGTCCGACATAACGCTGAATCTGTAGCGGCGAGCAACGACAATCGCGCGTCGGGTCATTCCAGAAACCACAGGGACACGGATTCATTGCGGCCGCAAGCATGAACGAAGCCGGGAAAGTCAAGGACATCGAAGCGCGACTGATGGTTACCTTTTGATCCTCGAGCGGCTGCCGTAAGACCTCTAAAACGCTCCGATCAAACTCCGGCAACTCATCCAGAAATAACACTCCCTGGTGCGCCAGTGATACTTCGCCCGGCCGGGGCAGAGCGCCGCCACCAATCAATCCTGCGTCGCTGATCGTATGGTGTGGTGAACGAAATGGACGGCGTGTAACCAATCCCGCACGGCCCGTAAGACCTGCGACGGAATGGATCTTCGTCAACTCAAGCGCGGCTTCAAACTCAAGTGGCGGCAAGATCGTCGGCAGTCGCTTGGCGAGCATCGTCTTACCGGAACCGGGTGGGCCAATCAGCAGGATATTATGAGAACCAGCGCTCGCTATTTCCAGCGCGCGCTTGGCTGAGAGTTGCCCTCGCACTTCTCGAAAATCGACATTGTAGTGATCGGATTGCGCCAGCACGGCTGCCGGCTCCACTCTCAAAGGTGCCGGCGGATCTGCCGAGCGCAACGCGGCAATGAGTTCAGCGGCGCTACGGAGATCTGCAACCGGATAAACATCGACGCCCGCAACAACCGCAGCCTCCTTGGCATTTTCGTCCGGCAGGATGATGTGCTTGATGAGCGACTCGCGCCCAAGTATGGCAATCGGCAGCGCGCCCTTAATAGGACGCACTCGTCCATCCAGCGATAACTCACCCACACAAAGAACGTGAATCAGGCTCTCGACTTTCGCCAGATCTCCGTTGGCCCCAAGGATCCCAAGAGCAATCGGCAAATCGAAACTCGCGCCTTCCTTGCGAACATCTGCCGGAGCGAGATTGATGGTTATCTTTTGGATTGGGAAAAAGAAACCGCAGTTGCTGATGGCGGCGCGAATTCGCTCACGCGATTCGCGCACCGCGGCGTCGGGCAAGCCGACTATAGTGACCGACGCCTGCTCCTGTTCACCACGAACGGGAGTGAGGTCAACTTCAATGTCAACGAGATCGGCATCAATGCCATAAACGGCGCCGGAAAGAGTTCGAAAGAGCATGTGAGGAACTCCCGAAAAAACAGTTTTCTGTAAGGCTGGAATTCAGATCATTTGACATTTGACGTTTGACATCTTTCATTTGTCATCTAAATCTGTGAGGTCCGCTAGTTGCAGTCAGGAAGCGTTGCTTGCACCCGCTGCTACCAAAGCATCAATTTGTCAGATCTGCGAGTGCAAGCAACCCTTCCTGACTGCAGTTTACCCCGGGCTTCCTGACTGCGGCTTAAAATGAGCGAGCGCGCCTTCAATGAAACTTCATTGAAAAGCGCGCCCGTTAGAAATTAAGAAAGGCCTCTTAAAGTCGAGGCCCAGGATCGAAGACCGAGCCCTTAGCGCCGACGTGATGGTGCTGCTCCGCCGGAACCCGGAAGCCGAATCTCCTGGCCCGCCCGCAGTTCAGCGTCAGGTGTTACACCATTAAGTTTGGCAACCTCGTTGACATCCAGCCTGCGCGCTACCGCAATCTTCGAGATCGTGTCACCTTTACGGGCACGGATTCGAGTTAAAGCTGGACCGCTTGTTTCCATTGCTGGCTTAACTCGTTGCCAACTAGTGAGGCGAACGTTGCTATTAGGAACTACTAACTTCGTGGTCGAGTTGAAATCGACTCCGCTATTCATCGCCTGCAGTTGCGAAACGCTGGTTCCAGTGCGGCTGGCCACATCCTGCAGATCTTCTCCGGGAGCGACTGAGACCACGCGCGCCACATCGCGACGGTCGCCGGGAATCCGTTTGAGAATGGAGAAGAATTGGCTCTCTTTCCCTGGAGGAACCCGTATGTCGTAGGTCTGGCCCCTTGGAGTAATGTCTCGTCTTAGCTCGGGATTCAAGCTACGGATGTGATCGACATTGGAATCAGTGGCGTCAGCAACCAACTGCAAACTGGTCGCGCTCGAGACGCGAACGATTCCGTATGCCATTGCCGGGTCTGGACGAATACCCTTGAAACCATACTTTTCCGGATTCTTAGCTATCAGGATTGTCGCCAGGATGTTCGGAACGTAATTACGTGTTTCCTGCGCGATGTATGGGTAGATCGCCCAGAAGCTGGCGGTACCGGCGCGCGAAATGGCGCGATCAACATTTCCAGCACCCGTATTGTAGGCAGCCATTGCCAATTCCCAGTTCCCGTTGTAACGAGCGGCCAGGTCTTTCAAGTATTTGGCCGAGGCACGAGTTGCCTGCTCAAAACTATTGCGCTCATCAATCCAGGCGGTCTGTCTTAGCCCGTAAGATCGTCCGGTGTTGGGAACAAATTGCCACAAGCCTGAAGCAGCAGCCCAGGACACCGCTTTCGGACGCCACGCGCTTTCAACCTGGCCCAACCAGGTAATGTCTACCGGAACACCTTCCTGCGCGAAGATGCGGCGGGCTAGTTTCATATACTGCCCGGAACGCCTTAATCCAGTCTCCATCGTGGCTCGCCCGCGCCCCTGATAATAGTTGATGTATTGTTGGATAAGAGGATTTATCGTGAACGCGAAATTGACGTTCTGCTTGGCCTGTTCAAGCGCAAGAACGTCGGCGTCTGACACGTTCTGTTCGTCGGGCGTGAGCACCAACCGGCTCAATTCGTCGAGAGGCGAGGGCTCAAACTTCTGTTCACGAAAGCCGATCTGAGGCGGCTGTACTTTCTGCGGTGTGGCGGTTCCTGATTGAACGTTTTGCGCTACCAGTGCGGTTACGTTGACCTGAGCAGGTCCATGGCCCAAAGGCACCTCTTCGCGATAGATCCGCTCAACCAACTCCAAATAAAAAGTCTGCAAGCGCTGGCTGGCACGAACGTCAAGTCCCGATTCCAGAATTGCGTCCACTGCCTTATCAAACTCATCGCGAGCTTGCTCGCGCTTGTTGTCCTCAAGGTTGAGTTTACCTTTTCGAAAATGGTCTTCTGCCGTCGCAATGATCAGAGAAACGCGAGGCTCAGCTTTCTCAACTTCCGTGGGAATAGAACGCGCTGAGGAACCAGCGGGAATTTGCGCAAGGACATTGCTCGCCGCAATCGTGAGCGTTGCTATTAGAGCCAGACGGGGAATGAAACGGGGAAGGCTCGCTGCCATTAATCCTGGTTCTCCTTACAAAAGATAAAGTGCGAAACGGGAGCGACTTCCGCAGCAGAGTCGGCCCGCGCGGTACTCACAATCTTTTTCGCGAGGTTAACTTATGGCCCCTGTGTCACTTGGAAGTGAAGACACTTCTGGTCGGGAGGAGCCACAGACACGCCGGAGCGTATCACACGGTTTTCCGGAGTGTCAAACAATTGCTGCTCTGGAAAGAGCTCGTTCAGTGAAGTTTTCCACCAAACGGTCCCGGGCTAAAGATGCCGTTCCTGTGTCCGAGGTTGCGCTAGAGGCGGCAAATCTATGTATCGTAGAGTGCGCCAAAAGCATGAAATTCGTACAGCTAAAGATTCTGTTTTCAAGAAGATTTCCGTATTAAAGGCAAATGATGCAACTTTTCCCATGCCCGGCGCCTCAGAGGGCTTTGGAACATATCTTGCCAAAATCTCCTTGTAGTGCAGCTTTCTCCCTGGAGTTGTTCCGAAAGGGATTACGCACTTCCGAAATGTAATTATCGACTTGAAAATTTTGACGGAAGCGCTACCGCCCGAAGAAGCGATTAAATCCAGTTAACACGGGAACAACTTATGTCTACAGCGATTAGAAGAGAATCAGGACGAGGCCAACTTTACGATACTACCCGTTTGCCGGCTCTCCACCCAGCTGCGGAGAACGCAACGCGGCTCTTCTTCAACCGGGAATTGAGCTTGCTCGAATTTCATCGCCGCGTGCTGGAAGAGGCTTTCGATGAGAGCAATCCCCTGCTCGAACGGCTCAAGTTCATTGCCATCTTTTCATCCAACATCGACGAATTCTTCATGATTCGGGTTTCGGGGTTAAAGGAAGAGCTGGATGAAAACGTAACCGACCTTTCTCCCGATGGCATGACACCTGGCGAGCAGCTCGACGAAATCAGGAAGCGCCTGCTAATTATGATCGACCAGCAAATGGTCTGTCTCAGAGAGCAGCTCATTCCGGCCCTCAGCGATGCCGGAATACAGATTCTCTCGTACTCCAGTCTCTCCGCGGCTGAGAAAAAGCAGCTCGACTCTTTCTTCCTGCAAAAGGTCTTTCCGATCCTTACGCCACTAGCGGTTGATCGGAGTCATCCGTTCCCATATATCTCGCCTCTCAGTCTGAACCTTGGCCTGATGGTTGAGAGTCCGCCGGAGCCTTTCCCCCCGGACTCGGCACGGCGAAGTTCTGAGCCGAAGTTCGTACGCATTAAGGTACCCTCGCTAGTGCCTCGTCTCGTGTCCGTTGGTCTTTCAAACACGAGGTTTGTCTTACTGGAGGATCTAATAGAAGCAAATGTAGGGATGCTCTTTCCAGGGATGTTTCCGGGGACATGTCATCGTTTTCGCGTTACGCGTGACGCCGATATCGAGATTCGGGAAGAAGAGGCCAGCGACCTCCTGAGTCTGATACAGCAGGAGCTACGGAAGCGACGCTTCGGAACTCCAGTCCGGCTCGAAGTATCTGCCCGAATGCCGGAAGACATGGTCGAATACCTCAGTCGTTCGCTTGATCTGCTGCCGCAGGACGTCTATGAAATTGACGGCCCGCTCGCCGCGCAGGATCTGATGCCGCTGTACGAGTTTGATCGGCCCGATCTTAAAGACGACTCTTTTACTCCGACTTCTCCCGCATGTTTCGGCCACAGATCGATCTTTAGCGTGGTGAGCGAACGCGACGTTCTACTGCATCACCCCTATGACTCGTACAACCTCGTGACTCAGTTTATTAATGAGGCCGTGGAAGACCCGGACGTTGTGGCGATCAAAATGTGCCTCTATCGCACAGGCCCTGATTCACCAATTCCACCGGCGCTCATTCGGGCCAGCGAGCAGGGGAAGCAAGTGACTGCCCTGATCGAGCTAAAAGCCCGCTTCGACGAAGAACACAATATTGAGTGGGCCCAAAAACTTGAAGAGGCGGGAGTTCATGTAGTCTACGGTATCGTCGGCCTGAAGACGCACGGCAAGCTTACCCTTGTAGTCCGTCAGGAGGGCGATGAGTTAAGAAGGTATGTACACATCGCCTCCGGCAATTACAATCCCACGACATCTTGTACTTATACAGATCTTGGCCTCTTTACAGCCGATCCGGAGATCGGGGCTGACGCAACTGAATTGTTCAATTATTTGACTGGATGTTCGCGGCAGTCGGCGTATCGGAAGCTGCTAGTCGCGCCCGTAATCCTTCGCGAGAAGTTCTATGAACTCATCGATCGCGAGATTGAACATCAGCGCAGCGGACGGCGAGCCCGGATTATGGCAAAGCTGAATCGACTTGCTGACAAGGGGATGATCGAAAAACTTTACGAAGCATCTCAGGCAGGCGTCGAAATAAACCTGATCGTACGTGGTATATGCATGCTACGACCGGGCGTCGTGGGTCTCTCGGAGAACATAACGGTCAGAAACATCGTGGGGCGATTTCTTGAACATAGTCGGGTGTTCTATTTTGCCAATGGTGGCGAGGAAGAGTTCTATATCGGTAGTGCTGACTGGATGTCGCGTAACTTGAAGCATCGCGTTGAGGTGGTAGCCCCGATTTCCGATCCATTGTTACAGGGGTACATCAAGGACGTGGTTTTGGCAGCGTACCTGCGTGATAAAACAAAGGCGCGAGAACTAGACTCCA
Source organism: Pyrinomonadaceae bacterium (assembly GCA_035283325.1). Taxonomy (GTDB): domain Bacteria; phylum Acidobacteriota; class Blastocatellia; order Pyrinomonadales; family Pyrinomonadaceae; genus PSRF01. Next base: position 22,570 of record DATEUF010000064.1, read on the forward strand.
GCGGCACGTACATCGCGGTTGAAAGGGAAGCTAGCGAAACACCATTCGACAGCCAGAGCTATTTCATCGGGAAACCGGCAGCCCCCTTGAGTGTCGTCGGGTAAGAGACTCGACAGGAAGGAACCGGTCAACATGTATCATCTAAACCTAAAAAAAAGGAAAGAAGTCCTGACTTTAGTCGGCATCTTTGTTTTGGTGCTTCTGGCAAGTGCCTTGACGGTGTATTTGTTGACCGGGAAGACAAACCAATCAAGGGTTGTCCGAGAGCCAACTATACAAGTGGAGACACCAGCTAGCGCTGGGGAGAGCACCGCGCAAGCGCAACCTGCGACTCAGCCAGCCAGCGGCGACAGTTTTTTCGGACGAATCTTCGCCTCGCCTCAAGGAGAAGCGCTCGTACAGGGTGAAACTTGGGGTGAAGTTGTGGCCAAGATTGCGTGGCGTCTGTTGCTGGCTGCCTTGTTGGGAAGCGCACTAGCTTTTCGCGCGCGCTGGCGAGTGTCGACGGTCAAACGAAATCCTTATGTAGCGGAGACCCAAATTCTGCTTGCTGTCGTGGCCGCAGCCTTAATGATGATTGTAGGCGACAATGCTGCTCGGGCCTTTGGTATCTTTGCCGCCGTTTCGCTGGTTCGGTTCCGCACCAATATCCGAGATCCTAAAGAAATCACCGTTCTGCTTTTAAGCCTGGCGCTCGGGCTGGCGGCTGGGGTGGGGCGCCTGGATTTGGCGATTGTGCTGACGGTCTTTTCCTTAATATTGCTCTGGATCCTCGAGTCTAGAGAACCAAAGCTGGTCTACCGCTCGATGGATCTCAAGGTCAGCAGCCGTAATGTCGGGGCTACTCAAGAGATGCTCCGCAATTTATTTGAACGCCATGGTTTCGATTCGGAATTGAGAGGACTTAATAGGGAAGATGGAAGTGAGTCGCCGGGCGAGATAATCTATTCAGTTGCCGTGAATCCGGTAATAACGACCGACCAGCTCAGCGAGGAAATACTGGCAAGGGACGCGAAGAATGTGGGCAGCATTGAATGGGAACAAAAGAAGAGTTTTTCTTATCTTTATCAGTAGCGCCAATGAAAAAGACCGCCCCTCGTAAAGTGGAGCGGTCTGGAAATTCTAATTGGGCTTGCGGTCACTTAATTGCCGTTGCGGCGACTGGCTGTGTCTGCCGCGCTGCCCAGTAATCCTTCACAAATTGCTTCATGGGTCCGTGTCCCCAGCTGGAATAGAAGTCGTATTGCTTCATTTCGGCATAAACCTGATCATAGTTCCAATCGTTGTGGGTGAATCGGTAGACAGCGCCGACCACCCCTGTTCGATGCCGACCACCGGCACAGTGTACAAAGAACTTTCCAGTAGCTGGATCATCCACCAGCTTCAAGAACGCATCAATCTGCTCCGGTTTCGGATATTTCTTGTCATCCATGGGAATGTTTACATAGCGCATTCCCAAGCGTTCAACCGTTGGTTTTTCGTAATCCTCCGGGTTGTCACGCAGGTCAATAACGGTCGTCACTCCAAGATCCGCAAGACTCTGATAGTCGGCTTCCTTCGGTTGACCGCCTCGATAGAAGCGTTCATCCATCTGCCCAAAATTTTTGATCTTAATATTGGGAAAATTGTTGTTGGCCCGCTTGCCCAGGGCCTGGACGGAAAGCGTCAATACGAGCGCTAACGCGGTGAAGAAGATTGAGCGGGTGTTTCTGGGTAATCTTGACATTCTAAGCTCCTAATTCTAACTGCTTGCCACGGACGGGTCCAGACCGAGGCATGGTGTTCATAAGATTGCCGGGTTAGCTCAAGATCTTCAATTCCAGCCAGGTCAAATTTACTTAAGGCTCAGGCGAGAATCGCTCAAACCGTGAAGAAACTCTGGAATCAAAAAGCTGATTTTTTAGGATTCCTTACAATAGTTAGCGGTTGTACGCCTCCTGGTATGTCACAAACCTCGCGAAGACGCCGCCTGCGGCACGCGTTGAGGGCGTGTTCCGGTTGTTACCGGCGGCACCACCTTCTCTTTTAGCGCCTCCCGAAAAACCTGCCGCATGTTGTCGACAAACACGAAGCGAATATCCTTGAAAGGCTCCTTTGGCACTTCGTCAAGATCGCGCCGATTCTGCAGGGGCAAAATGATGGTGGAGACGCGGGCGCGGCGGGCCGCCAATACCTTCTCCTTTATTCCTCCCACTGGCAATACATTACCGCGCAGGGTGATCTCGCCCGTCATCGCGACGTCTTTACGAATGGGACGCAGAGACAGAACTGACGCCATCGCGGTCGCCAGCGTGATTCCTGCCGAGGGGCCGTCTTTGGGAATGGCCCCTTCGGGAATGTGTATGTGCAGATCGTAATTATTGAAGTCTTCTTCAGGAATCTCGAGCTCCCTCGCACGCGATTTCGCATAAGAATAAGCGGCTTGTGCAGATTCTCGCATCACATCGCCAAGCTGCCCCGTTAATACCAATCCACCCTTGCCGCGCATGCGTAAGGCCTCAATGAATAACACGTCCCCGCCTACCGCTGTCCAGGCGAGGCCGGTTGCTACGCCGATCTGATCCTTCTTGAGTACTTCCTCCGGAATTATCTTTGGGGCACCCAGATACTCGTGAAGGTTCTTCAGCGAGACTCGGACTGTGCCCTTATGTCCTTCGGCAAGGTGGCGCGCGACCTTGCGGCATATTCTCCCTATCTCACGCTCTAGTTGGCGCAGCCCGGCTTCCTGTGTGTACTGTTGAATGATTGCGGTGAGAGCTGTTCGGGAGATGTGAACGTCCTTGGCGGTGATACCGTTTTCGTCCATCTGCTTCGGCAAAAGGTGCCGGCGGGCAATCTCTCGTTTCTCCTCCTCGGTGTAACCTGCCAGGCGAATCACCTCCATGCGGTCGCGCAATGCCGGTTGCACGGTGTCCAGGACATTTGCCGTGGTCATGAAAATGACGTTTGAGAGATCAAACGTAACGCCCAGATAATTATCGCGGAAACTATTATTCTGCTCCGGGTCCAGAACTTCGAGCAGGGCCGAAGAGGGATCGCCCCGGAAATCAGCGCCAACTTTGTCAATCTCGTCCAACATGATTAACGGATTGTTTGTTCCCGCTTGTTGAATCGTCTGGATCATCCTCCCGGGCATCGCGCCCACATATGTTCTGCGATGCCCACGAATCTCTGCCTCATCGTGAACGCCACCAAGCGACAGCCGAATAAACTTGCGGTCGAGAGCTCGCGCAATGGAGCGGCCCAGCGAGGTCTTGCCTACTCCCGGAGGACCCACCAGACAGAGAATCGGGCCCTTCGGTTTCTCCTTCAGCTTGCGCACAGCCAGAGCCTCGAGGATGCGATCCTTGACCTTCTCGAGGCCGTAGTGATCTTCATTCAGTATGCGCTCCGCTACCTCAAGATCCAGGTTATCGACGGAAGACTTTGACCACGGAAGGTCGGTCATTATTTCCATCCAGTTGCGCAGGGTAGCCGTTTCTGCGGCGTCTGGATGCATGCGCTCGAGCTTCTTGAGTTGCCGCAAAGCCTCTTCCTCGGCCGGCTTGGGCATACCTGCCGCCTCGATCTTCTCGCGAAACTGCGCTATCTCTTCGGCCAGCTCGTTGCCTTCGCCGAGTTCGCTCTGGATGGCCTTCATCTGCTGGCGCAAGTAGAACTCACGCTGCGAACGATCGATATCCGCGCGCGCCTGAGTATTAATCTCCTGCTGCACTGTGAGCACTTCGATCTCTTTGCTCAATAGATCGTTCACCCGGCGCAATCTGGCCGTTGTGTCCGCGATGTTCAGCACTGATTGCGCGTCTTCGACTTTCAACTCGAGATTTGAAGCAGATAAATCCGCCAGGCGGCCCGCATCGTCCAGATTGGCAATGATCGCCATTACCTCAGGCGAAATGTTCTTGCCAAGATTAATAGCTTTTTCCATCGACGCTCGCACATTTCTGATCAGTGCTTCCACTTCGAGTGAACGCTCCGGCGGCAGAACCTCCTGCAGGACGTGCACCCGGGCGCGAATGTACTCACCACTAGTGTCTACTGACTCAATCTCGGCCCGCGCGAGTCCTTGTACGAGAATGCGAATGCGTCCATCCGGCAGCTTGAGCATACGCATGATTACGGCGGCTGTTCCTACCTTGTAGAGGTCCTCGGCGCTGGGTTCTTCTTTGTCGAGGTCCTTTTGCGACGCTAGCAGAATCATTCGGTTCTCGCCGAGTGCCTCGTCAACGGCCCGAATCGACTTCTCGCGCGAAACGAACAGTGGGACGATCATGAAGGGGTAAATGACAATATCCCGGAGCGGTAAAAGCGGCAGTTCACTCGGCACCTGCAACTGTTGCTCGCCGTCCGCCATGTCAATGCCCTCGGAAATTTCTGCGTCTTTGATAATGGCCATAATTTGATTCTAGTCCATCCGGCACGTTAAACGTCAGCAGTTTCTTCTGGTTTACTTTTGCTTTCACTCACCTCTTTGACGATCATCCTAAACTCTGCTCCGCGACGATCTTCAATTTTCGGCAAGCGGATCAGCAGTATTCCGTTGCTCAACTCGGCCGTCCCGTCGCGTACGCTTACCGTCCAACGAAGCGGGACAATCCGGCTAAACCTACCATAACTTCGTTCAGAACAAAGATGCGAAATAACTCGATTCCGACGCATCCGATTCTTTTTCTCACCCCAGATTCGCAAGCGAGTGTTGGTCAAACCTACGTTTACCTGATCGGGGGCCAGTCCGGGAAGTTCGACTCGTATGAGGATCTCCTTTTCGGTCTCACACAAATCAACAGGGGGAGCCCAGGCTCCGGACGCCAGAGGATCATCTGCTTCCGTTGCTTCTTGAAGTGCCGCAAAGAGATGGCCAACGCGATCGCGCAAACGTTGTAACTCGAGCCGCTCCAGGCCTGTAGCTCGAACTGCCTTAATCATCTTCTTTACCCTCACCGCTTGAGCTAACTTTTGCGGCTGCTCGAAGTGCTGCTCCGAGTACGCACAAGTTGTTTCAGCTCAGTCATGAATTCTGAGACATCCTCAAATTCCAGATAGACCGAGGCAAAGCGAACGTAAGCAACTTTATCCAATTCCTTCAGCCGGCGCATTATCATCTCGCCAATCTTGCTCGTGGGACGTTCTCGTTCCGGCGACTCTTGAACATACTTCTCAATTGCGTTGACAATCGCATCCAGTTTAGATGAGGGTACCGGACGCTTTTCACATGCGCGCAGCAGTCCAGCCATCACTTTGTTTCGATCAAAAGTTTCACGCCGGCCATCTTTTTTGATCACCATGTATGGTATTTCGTCGATGCGCTCATATGAAGTAAATCTGCGCTCGCAACGCAAACACTCCCGGCGCCGGCGTATGGCATCACCTTCGCGCGACTCGCGCGAATCCACCACTTTGTCCTCAAGGTAGCCGCAGAACGGACACTTCATCTTGATTTTACCTCAGGCAAGTTGTCATGGCCGCGGTCCCTAATCTGCAGCGGTCACGGCGTTACTTTGCACCAACAACTGCTCAGGAACGATCGCTTCATCTTCCACCGCATGTTCGACGGCTTCTGGTGAGGTCAACGAACGCAACCGTTTGAGATTGATGTCACCCCGAATAAAGTAGAAGAATCCAAAGATAACCGCCGGTCCAAAGTCGATGATGTGCATTACGATCGCGATTGCTGCGGCCGTCTCACGCATTACTCCCAGGAAAATAAGACCCGCCGCCGTTGCCGCATGAAAAGCGCCGGCAGCCCCTCCTGGAGTCGGCACGAGAGAGCCTACCAGTGCCCAACCCAGAACAAACACTGTTTCTCTAACACCGAAGGGCAAACCAAACGCCCTTATCACTAGGAGATTGGCCAGCCCAATTCCGAACCAGACCATTGCCGTCCAACCGGCCGTAATTGCCAACTCTCGTGCGTCGACGAGCACGCGAAGTGCCCTTGCCAGTTGCTCGAGAATCCCTAATACGGCGCTTCTAAGTCGGGCGGGCAGGAAACCAAAACCTTCCAAGCGCAATCGCAACCAGGTCAGAAAAACATTCGATCTCCTTCGAAACCAGGTCAGGCCAGCCAATAGCGCGATGGCGACAACCAGCAAGACGATTCCTGCCAGTCTCACGCGCGAAAATTCAAGCGCGACACCGCTGGGAGGCTTGAACCACAGCAGATTAAGCGCAAACATCAACACTACCGCAATCATGTCGTAGATGCGTTCGACCATGATTGTGACGAAGGATGCTGCGGGTCGGATGCGCGGGTCTCGCAGAGGTAATGCTACGGGCCTAACAACTTCTCCAGCCCTACCCAGCAGGAACACAGCACTAAAACCTATTGTCGTTGCAGCAAACAGGTCGCGTAGTCGCGCAGGACCAAGGGGCGCCAGCAGCGCGCCCCAGCGAAATGCCCGAAAAAGGTACGCCAAACAAATGACCGCGGTTGCTAGCGCGAGTAGTAGCCAGTCGGCCTGGCTGACTGCTTCACGCACTTCAGCCCAATCGAGTTTGCGGCCAAACCACCAGAGCAGGAGGACGGCCAGGCCGCAAAGTGCTGCGAATTCCAGGTATTTACGTTTGCCTGAAGAGCTCAAGAGTGTCCTGTGAATTGTTGGTTACTTATCGCCGGCTTGACACTGCCAGAAAGCAAACCACAAGATATAGGGCCGCCAAAGAAGGCTACTACACTTTGCTATGTCCGGCAAGACATGCCGCTTGAGGGTTAACCAGGGGTCTCGTAGACATTGTTGGAGCCGAGCACCTTTCGGCTTTGCCGGAACTTTCGCCATCAGGGCATCGTAATTGGCTCGGGGCAGGGAGTTTTTCCACCTTAACGATTTTAGGTATTTAACAAAGAGGTAATGCTGGAGAATTAACAGGTGGGGGCTGCAAAAGCGTTGGCTGCCAGCGAAGGAGCCGAATTGGTTCGCAGGTGTCGTTCCGGAGACGGTACGGCCTGGGAAGAGATTGTCGAGAGCTATTCGCGTCGCATATACAATCTCGCCTACCGTTTCACTTCCCGCGCGGATGCCGCCGAAGATCTGACTCAGGAAGTATTTATCAGGGTGTATCGATCGTTAGATCTTTATGATCCAAAGCAGGGTGATTTGCAAAACTGGTTGATGAGGCTGGCGCGCAATCTGATCATAGATGACTATCGGAAGCGCCAACGTACACCACACGATCATCAGGCCGACGATCTGGCAGACCACACCTACCATCTGCACACGACGACTAACTCCGTGCAGAAGGAGATGGAGCGACGAGAAGTGGGAGCACAGGTGCAAGCGGGGATTGATAAGCTTTCTCCCGACCTTAGGACATGCGTAATATTGCGCGATATAGAAGAGCTCAGTTATCAGGAAATAGTTGATCTTCTCAAGATACCGGAGGGGACCGTCAAATCACGCATTAACCGTGGCCGGATTGAGTTGGCCAAAATTCTCAGAAGGATGAAAGTGGTTGCGATGGGAGAAACTTAAAGCCAGGGTGCTTCTGCGGGGGAAGCTGGCCTGGAGGCGAAGTTACCGGAGCGGGAAACGAGAACATCATGCTTTGTATAGAATTTGAAGATCGCCTGACGGATTACCTGGATGGCGTTCTGGATAAGGAATCGCATAGCCGGTTTGCGGAGCACGCGTTGCGTTGTCCCGTTTGCCATGAAACTCTTAGTGAGGTCAAAAACGCTATCGAGGCATGCAGGGTCGGCACCATTCCACCTCCGGGTCGCGATCTGGATGCTCGCATACTGCAAAGCACCGCGCCCGAAGTTGCAATGACGTGTGGGGATTTTGAAGAGTTTCTTACTGATTATCTCGACGGATTTCTTCCTGCTCCTTTGTATCACCGCTGGGAGCGCCACGCAGCTCTGTGCTCCCGCTGTACCCAATTGCCTGGTGAAGTAGTTCGTTCGATTGGCGCGTGTTACACCTACATCAGCGAGGAAATGGCATTACCTGAAGGCCTGAATGAGAGAATCTTGCAGGCGACGCTCGGGACAATAACACCCGAAGAGGTGCGCGCGCCTTTATCCGCTAGAGTGGCCTCCTGGATGCGTGGATGGCTGGATATGATTGTTTCGCCACAACTCGCAACCGTGGCAACAATGCTGTTAGTGGCTGTTCTTGTGCTCACAAACACAGTCTCCGCTGATGGTTCCATCGGGGGTGTCTACCAGGCCAGCCTGAGACTTGCCGAACAGAGCAGTCAACAGAGGGTCGGGATGAAAGAGATTACGGAAGGGTTGAAAGAACTCGTAAGTGGGGAGCGCAAGAGTCCCCAACCCTCCGGGACAAAGGGGGCCAGCGACCGGCAACCAGGCAAATAGGTGCATCGATTTTTGCGGCGTGACTGACAGGCGATGATGTACTGCGCATACCATTCCAAAACACCGGCGGTGGTTCAATGCAATCAGTGCACGCGTCCACTTTGCCCGGCCTGCGACCATCGAATCAAAGGCTTTCCTTTTTGCCAGGATTGCATCGTCGCCGGAGTCGAATTGTTGCGCTACCAGTCCCAAACCACACCATCCAACGTCATCCGGCGCAAGAGTTCGCCTTTTGTAGCGACGCTTTTGTCTTTTGTTCCCGGTCTTGGGGCCGCCTATAACGGTCAGACCGCAAAGGCTATCGTCCACTTTGCGATCTTCGCCAGCTTTTTCCAGATGGCAGTACTAACCCAGGGAATGCATTTCTTCGTTCTTGGAGTTTTAGGTTCGTGGCTGTTTGCAGCAGTCGACGCTTGCCGCACAGCACAACTTATGCGAGCCGGCCTGAGCCCTGACACTGAAGAGGATGTTATTGCCCGCCGGTTATATGGCAATCCGTTTGCTTGGGGAGTAACTCTGATGGTTATTGGCACAGTTTTCCTGCTGCATACACTTCTGAACGTGCAACTGCCAGTGCGCGAAGTGCTCCCCATCGCACTGGTTTTGTTGGGGGCCTACATGCTTTTTGACTACCTGCGTCGACGCAGGTCGTCGGACCGTCTTGTTCGTTTCGACGCGCGACGACCACCGCCGTCAGTGGTTGTGACGAGCGCAACCGATACGCAAAGGTTTCGTACTGGTGAAACTACTCAGTTTGCGCGGAAGGAAATTGGCGCGATCCCCTTCGAGCGACGCTCGTAGCAGATAACGCCCAGGCTGATTGCTGAATTCGATAATAACGGGATTTAATATGATAAACATTCTCAAGGCTGGTGGACGTATTGGCGGGATCCTGGCACTCATTCTGCTCTTCATAACTCTTCTTCGACAACTGATCGGTCTCGTAGGTTTCCTTCTGGCCCTGGTGAAGATCGCCATAGTCGTCGTTTTTGTACTTTTGCTGGTAATGATCGTCCTGGCAATCTTGCGGGATCGGTCGCGCCGCCGAAGCGAAGCCGAAGATCTCTAAGAACTCCCTCCAGGCCACAAAAACTCTCCGTGTGGCCCAGTTATTCGCCTTTCTCGAACAGCGTCAAGCTCGCCTCCTCCGAGCTCTGCCCGGCATCTTACCGGTTGCAATGGCCGCTAACCGTATGATAGGTTCACGACTCTTGGCAGCCCTGGCCGAATGAAGGGATAGCCGAACGTGGGGTTTTTCCTTCATCCGCTGCAATCTTCAAGTCGGATAGTACGACTCTCGCAAAACGATAACTCGCACAAGTCGCCTTAAGGAGGCTGTGCCTTTTTCGGTCGCGTGCGCTGACGTTATGGCAGCGCCCGACAACGAGGAGACAACCTTGACATGGCCAGAGACGACCGTCTGTATGCTTTTGTAATTGCCCAAACCTCCCGCTCTCGCTCCAGGATTCGCCGTTTTTGCGTGGAAAAAAGATGGTTGAGAGTATTTGTAACCGTCGCCCTCCTCTTGCTTTCCGGAGTACTTTATGGCCTTTACGGCCTTACCCAGCACGCAACGCACTTAAGGATTGAGATGGAAAACGCACGTCTTCGTGCGGAAAACGAACGACAGCGGCGCGAACTGAATAACCTGAGCGATCGGGTTGAAGCTGTGGAAGACACGTCTAGAAAACTTGCCGAGAAGTCTGGGGTTACGCATGCAGCGTCAACCCAACCCGGCGCCGGTGGACCCGCCACGCCGCTTGATGCCGAGAGTCTAGCGCGCTTGGAACTCCGAATGAGTCGTCTGGAGCAAGACATGCAGGCATATGAAGCTGTATTGCGACAACGCGGCAACACGCCCTCGATCTGGCCCGTTCAAGGCCAACTTGAAAGCGGTTTTGGCGGGCGGAGAAATCCTTTTGGCGGCAGCTCTTATGAGTTCCACTCCGGCCAGGATATCGATGCGCCCTGGGGTGCACCAGTAGTTGCTGGGGCAAGCGGAAAGGTCGACTTTGTGGGTTGGCAGAACGGTTATGGTCAGCTCGTGATCATCGACCATGGAGGTGGTCTAACTACTCGCTACGGACATCTTTCACACATTGATGTGGCTCAGGGACAGGTCGTGCTGCGCGCACAGCTTATCGGCCGGATCGGCTCAACTGGTCGCTCAACCGGTCCCCATCTTCATTATGAAGTTCGGATTAACGACGAACCTGTGAATCCAGTGCAGTATTTAATGACGGAACAGTGAATTGGAATTTCGGATTGCGGATTTCGGATTGCGAATTGTTCTTTATCAGAGGCCGACGCCAAATCTCAATTCACAATCCGCAATCCGAAATTCCAAATAGACTCCCGCGTCTGATACTATCCCTCGACATTTCTCAATCCACCGTCTAAAGGAACGTTTGTACTATGCTGTCAAGCCTCGCGCGTTGGTCGACATTTCTCCTTGTCCTAATCCTGGTTGCCTCTGCCCCCGCTCGGGTCTTTTGCGACGAGGGAATGTTTATGCCGGACACTATCGATCGGCTCCCGATTGATAAGTTAAAAAAGCGAGGACTCCAGATTCCGGTTTCCGATATTTACAGCCCCAGTGCTGTCAGCATTAAAGATGCCGTCGTGATTGTTGGTGGCGGCACCGGCGAGTTTGTCTCTCCTGAAGGGCTGCTGCTAACCAATCACCATGTCGCGTTTGATGCGCTGGTCGCAGCTTCCGAGCCTGGGAAAGATTACGCAACCAATGGATTTTCGGCGCACTCGCGGACCGATGAACTACCGGCGCGAGGTTACACCGTAACGATTACGCAGAATCTGAAGAATGTTACCGCCGAAATTCTGGCCGGCGTTACCAATGAGACGGCAAATGCGCAGCGCACGGAAACAATTCAAGCCAACATTCAAAAACTAGAGACTGCCGGTACACGAGCTGCTGAGGGCGTGCAGGTTCGTGTTGTCGCGATGAACGAGGGTCTCTTGTATTACAAGCTCACCTACCTGGTGCTACGAGATGTGCGGATTGCTTATGCGCCTCCGAAGGCAATTGGGTTTTTTGGCGGGGATCCCGATAATTTTGAGTGGCCCAGACACTGCGGCGACTTCGCCTTCATGCGCGTTTATACCGGTCCGGACGGAAAGCCAGCCCCTTTTTCGCCAAATAACGTGGTCTTCAAACCGAAGAAGTTTCTTCCTCTTTCGACGGCCGGTGTAAAGGAAGGCGACTTCATGATGGTGATGGGGTACCCGGGTTCCACGCGTCGTTACCGGGAAAGCTATTCGGTAGCCTATAACCAAGATGTCGCACAACCTTTCTATGTTGACGTATTCGATAAACAGATTGAGATTCTTAAGGCCATCGGAGAAAACGACCCGGCTGCCCGGATCAAGCTGCAGGGAACAATCTTTGATCTCAGCAACACACAAAAGAACTTCGACGGTTCGGTCCTGGCGATGCGCCGCGCCAATATTGTCGAGAAGAAACGGGCAGAAGAAGCGGCTTTTACTCGCTGGATAAATGAAAGCCCAGCGCGAAAGACTAAATACGGTGAGGTGCTGCCATCACTGGCAAAGGCGTACGATGAATTGAGCGCAACCTCTCAACGCGATCTGCTTGTTCAGCAACTTGCTTCTGTAAGCGGCTTGCTTGACCTGGCATCCTTTGCGCAGTTGGTTGCCGCTGAGAAGGAGAAGCCAGAGAGTGAAAGAAATCCTGCTATCACCAATCAGGCAACTCTGGAGCGGGCCTTGGGACGGGTGGCCGAAGTCTTCGCTGACCGCAATCCTACGGCTGAACGAGAAATGCTTGTCTATCTTCTGAAGAAAGCCGCGGACCTGCCACCAAATCAGAAGATCGAGGCCCTTGAGAAACGCTTCGGAAGCCTTCAGGGCGAAGCCCGCCGCCGGGCAGAGGCCGATTTTTCTCGGTCTGTTATCGACAGCAAGCGTTTCGCCACTGCCGAGAGCGTTGCTGAACTCTTAAAGTTAAGTCAGGCGCAACTCCGTGATCTTAATGAACCGCTCCTCGACTTCGCCGCCAACATCGGCGAACTAACTCAACAAGCACGTCCACGAACGCAACGCTTCAACGCCACCGTCGCCCGCTTGCGTCCCTTGCTGCTGGAAGGAATGGGGGAGATGAGGGGCAGCCAACCATATCCCGACGCCAATCGCACCCTTCGGTTTACCTATGGTGAAGTGAAAGGATATGCGCCACGAGAGGCAATCATGTATAGCCCGTTCACAACCCTTGTCGGCGTAATGGAAAAAGACACAGGTCGCGAGCCATTCGATGTTCCGGCCAAACTCAAACAGCTCTTTGAGGCACACAATTTTGGATCCTATGGTTCACCCGATGGAGCTGCCATCCCCGTAGATTTCCTCTCGACTACGGACATTATCGGAGGCAACTCGGGCAGTCCGATACTAAACGGGCGTGGCGAACAGGTAGGCATTATTTTCGACGGAAATTACGAGGGCCTTGGTAACGACTTCTTCTACAACGAGACAAAAGCTCGAGCTATCGCTGTCGACATCCGTTATGTGCTCTTCCTGACCGAGAAGTTTGGCGACGCTGCATACTTGCTCAAGGAGCTTGAAATCAGGGTTCGAGGAAGCAAAAGTCGCCGTAACTGACTGAAAAAACAGGAGTTCCGAACATACTGGGTAGTTGGCGTACGGCCTTGCTGCGAACCCATAAGTCCTGCAACATCCCAGTTTATGCTCGCTTTTTCGCTTGACAGCTCAAAACTCCTTCGCTTAGTATGCGCCGACGTTTCAGTGCCAGGTCCATTGATTGGCCCCCGGGCGTTTTTCGGGACCGGCGAGCTTTACAGCAATGAGTTTTGAGTTTTGCCCCCGTAAGTAGATGCATGAATGGATCGCGCCAAAAGCGCAGTTCACCATGCATTTTTTGTTGTGTGTTTCCGTGTAGCGCCCCTTCAAAAAGCGCGTTCGGCTCACAAAGAATCAACCCCAGTCGGCAGGAAGTGGCACAGATTTCAGGCTGTGTGAGCGCCTAAATGTCACAAGCCAGGTCTGAGCTACTTGCGCCCTTTCTACCGAATCGTTAGGAGGATTCGTTGTTATGTCTAGAATAACCGGTAAGGTCAAGTGGTTTAACAACTCGAAGGGTTACGGGTTCATTGAGCAGCCTGGCTCTTCGGACATCTTTGTTCACTACAGCGCCATTCAAGGTGAGGGCTTCAAGACACTCGAAGAGGGTCAGGAAGTCGAATTTGAAGTGACGCAGGGGCCTAAGGGACCACAGGCCGAAAAAGTAACAAAGATGTAGTCTCCCCCGGCTTGCCTTGGCAAAGCCACTGACCGCTTCCGGTCGCGGGTCCGGTAAGCGCATAAAACAAAGGCGACCAGTTGGTCGCCTTTGTTTTTTATCTTCGCTCGCCCTTTGCTTTAAAGCTAACGTGACCACGGTCAACGTCGACTGAGAAGGACACACTCTCGCAACCAAGCCGCTCTTTTAGACTGTCTGCCTGCGAGGCAATTAAATGGTGAAAACGGGGAAAAGATAGGTCATGGGTCGGCTCGCCACAAGCCTTTTTGGCTGCCAACAGCGCGCTATAAAGTTGCTTGACTGTCTCCACGTCCTTATGAGCGTCCGCGCATACAAAGGTGGAGCGTGAGAATTCCGCCGCAGCCTCCTGCTTGGCTGTGGCCCTTGCGGCGGACACAGGATCACGGCCCTCTTCGCGGCCTTTCATGGTCCGGCGCCACAATTCGCGAAAGGCGTTGTAACGCGTGGCCAATGAGTTGTAACGGTAGCGCTGCGCGTAGGTAAGTGTCCGGTCATCGCCGAGTCGTTTGAATACGGTCTCGACTCGTCCCTTGGTGTCGTAGGGGGGACGCTTGGACGCTCCGTTGAAGAAAATATCAAACTCGACTTTCAGCCGACGAATATCGTCCTCGAGTCGCGTCAACTGGTCGTCAACGGTCGGTTCCTCTTCAACGTATTTGCTCTTGGTCTTAGTGCGACGCTGAGCACGCAGCAGCTTATTATCAATTGGCACGAGGTCAGACTCCTTCAGGAGGGTTACTGGGCGGGGCGCGTCAGGGTGGTGACGCTTTCTTAATCAGTCTAGGTTGTCCAAATGCGGCGTGTCAATCCTTATTCCGCTGGCCAGTGGTCTACCTTATGTTTGATTGCCCGGGCTGTTGCCGCTATGCTACGAAATCGATCGGCATACAACTATGGCTAACTCAGCAACCTTAAGAGCGGAGGCTTTACGCGAGCTCCCTTCGGTGGACCAGATCTTGCGCTCCGCCGCGGCTTCTGAGCTCCGAAAGGCAATCGGTTCGGCGCACTTCACTGCTGTCGCACGGGTCGTTATCGAACAAATGCGGGCTGATTTGCTCCAAGAGGTGAAGCACGAGTCGGGTCAGATTGCATCCCGGGAATCCTTGCTGGCCCAAGCAATAAGCCGGATCCAGAACGCTTGCAAGCAGGAAGCACTGGGCGGGTTGCGCCGCGTTATCAACGCTACAGGCGTCATCATTCACACAAACCTCGGACGCGCGCCCCTTTCAGGAGCTGCTCGAGAGGCCGTCAATGAAGCCGCGGGTTACTGTACTTTGGAATACGACCTTACAACCGGAGGCCGCGGCCGGCGTGGCAAACGCGTGGAAACTTTGCTTGCCGAGTTAACCACCGCCGAAGCTGCGCTCGTTGTGAACAATTGCGCCGCAGCCGCCCTCTTGATCCTGACCGTGCTTGCCGGTGACGGCGAAACCATTGTCTCGCGTGGTGAGTTGGTCGAGATAGGGGGCGATTTTCGTGTGCCTGAAGTGCTGGCAAGTTCCGGCACGAAAATGGTCGAGGTGGGCACTACAAATCGCACTCGCTTGGCGGACTATAAGCGAGCAATCAATGAGAATACGCGCTTGATCTTGCGCGTGCACCCGTCAAACTATCGCATTGTAGGATTCACTGCCTCGCCTTCGTTGAGCGAACTGGCGTCACTTGCTCACGAAGCGGGTCTCTTCTTCTACGAAGATGCGGGGTCGGGCGCTCTCGAGGATTTGGGCCCTTACGGGTTAAGCGATGAGCCACTGATCTCTGACTCCATTTCCCGAGATGCGGATGTGGTTTCGTTCAGTGGCGACAAGCTGCTCGGATCTGCGCAAGCGGGCCTGATCGTGGGAAAGGAGGAGGTTGTAGGTCGGTTACGCAAACACCCTCTTTATCGGGCCCTCAGAGCCGACAAGCTATGTCTCGCCGCCCTGGAAGCCACGCTCGACACACATCGACGCGGAGCTTCTATTCAGGAGGTTCCTGCTCTGAGGATGTTATCTATCTCCGCGGATGAATTGGCAAACAGGGCTAGAAGGCTAGCTCAACACATTTCCGATGTTTCGAAAATAAGAACCCGCATTGTAAAGGGTGAATCGGCCCTCGGCGGGGGATCAGGCCCAACCACACATCCTCCCACAACCCTTATCGCTTTGGAGCACAGCGGTATGTCCGCAGTTGAAATCGAGCGCTCTTTGCGTCTGGGAAACCCACCAGTTATAACGCGAATTGCCGAGGGAAGCGTCTTACTAGACCTGCGCACGGTTAGTCCAGACGAAGAGGGCGAACTGCTGCAAGCCATAAACTCAATAGCCAGCTAAGGTTCCCACTACAAAAGAACCCGCAGAACATTCTGGTAGAACAAACATTTGCCGGGAGTGTATAATTTTGGGAGCTATGTGACTCCGGGCCCAGTCCATCCAGCCCGGCTTCCTCAATCGTTTAAATTTCCGAACCTTGGCAAATCTGAACTCCCATAGGCAATTCTTTGTGTCTTCGGGCCTCGCCCTGGCGGCGGCTCTGTTGACATTTGCCCTTTGGAACGCACCTTTGCTGAACCACCTGCAGGCCGTCTTCTTGATCCTTCGCGACGCGCCTGGCACACCCGTGAATAGACCGGGTTTCTTGATTGCAACGCTGCTGATCAGCGCCACGAGCCTCGCAGCCGCCTTCGTGGTTCAGCGGCTGGGAGCCAGAAAAGCATTTCCCTACCTGGGGAGTGCTTTCCTGGCCTGCGCGATCGTCAGTTTACTCTCATCGTGGTTTTTATCCCTCGACATATTATTTGTCCCAATAGCGATTACCGCAGCAGTTTCGACTGCCACAGTACAAATCTATCGACTGTGTTGCCGCGATTCCGATATCACTCAAAAGCTCGTCGAATCGGCCAGCAAACTGGGTTCGCCGAACGCATTAGCCGCCCACTCGCGGCTCATTAGCGGTCTGACACTCCTAGATACTGTGCTTTCGCCGAAAGAGGCAATTGTCTTTCAAGTCGACAATGAGGGGAACTTGTCGGCCTCGGCCCGCCTGCGCGCCTCCGATGATGGTGCGGTCGAAGGCTGCAGGAATTCAATCTGGCGTGAGGGCGTAAGATTATGCGAGCGCGCCATGCAGTTAAACAGGCTGATCACCGTCGGCCCAGGTAACGGAATGTATACCAGCATTGCGTTGCCGCTACGTCACGAGAGTCGCACCGTGGGAGCGCTCCTGATCAGGCTTGCCGACGAATTTGATGATAGCGATCGTGCCTTACTTTCTGCGGTCGGCTCTCAGATGGCTCGCAACTTACAGCGCGAAGAGGCGTGCAAAGCTGTTCAGAAACGCAAGGGACTGGCCTATTTTTCCACCCGCGCCGCCGAACAGAGATTTGAATCCTTGTATGTTCTTAATGGCCTGCTTACCGAACAACGATTTGGGGTGAATGTTCTGGCGGAGATTTCAGACGGGGTCGCCATCGCCTATCTTGATGGAACGCTCGCGTACGTAAACAAATCGCTACTGAATTTCGCGCAGTTAAAGGAAGAAGAGGCGCAAACGCTCAACCTATTCACGCTGCTCGACAGGCTTCGTACCGATGTATTTGATGAGCCGGCGATTGCCGTGCGTCGGGTATTGCAAACTGGAGAAGCTTACGAGCGGGAACTCCATTTTACCGAACGGAACGAAACGCTTGGCATGCGTTTGTCGTTGGTGCTGGACCAGGGCAATTCCAGAGAGCCGCTATGTCTGGCAATTCACATCAAAGAGCTCACTCGGCTGAAACAATACGAGCGATTGAAGAGCGACATGATCTCGCTCATGTCACACGAACTGCGAACACCCCTTACAAGCATTAACGGGTTCGCGGAACTACTCACTACCGATACGGAGCTTCCTGAGCAGGCCAAAGAGTTTGTCGCAATAATCGCTAGTGAATCACAAAGGCTTTCTAAAATGATTAATACCTTCCTTGCGGTCACGCAGCTGGAGCGCAAAGACAAGCAGGAAGTTTTGAAGATTCCCCTGCGACTAGATGAAGTCGTGCGTGAAACAATCTCCCGTTTGCAGCCGGTGGCCAAAAAGAGACGCATTCGACTGGTGGAGCAACCATCACAGCGAATTCCTCCCGTCGCGGCCGATAAGAGCCTGATTACGCAGGCGGTAAAAAACCTTGTAGATAATGCAATCAAATATAGTCCGGAACGAACCACAGTCACTGTATCGACAGCTTTGGAAGCCGAGGCCGTCAGGGTGTGCGTCGAGGATCGCGGCTATGGCATACCTGCGGAAGCTAAAGATCGTGTTTGGGAAAAGTTTTATCGGGTAGTGCGTGAAGGACAGGAAAAGGATGAAGACTCAACGGGTTTGGGTCTTTCCTTCGTGCGTGAAATCGTCGAGCAGCATGGCGGGACGGTGGAGTTGGAGTCGGAAGAAGGCCGGGGTTCGAAATTTAGCTTTACTTTGCCGAGGCTTTAATCCTAAGACCCGATTCTATTAATCGTTCCGCGGCAAACAGACGTCCCACAGATGCACTTCTTTCTGTCTGAGTGAAGCGTTGACTCGTAGTCGATCGTGATCTCGTCACCGGGATAAACGTCCTGCAAAGCAATGAAGAGGATGTGCCCGTAAAGGATCTTCATGTAAGCGTTTGGCGCGCAGGAATGATTGATGTAATGCGTGCCATTTCCTCCCTTACTGCCATCCAGGCTCCAACGACTATTGATCGCGCAGATTCGCAATCTTCGCCTGTTTGCACGCCTCTTGGCTTCGCTACTTGAAATCTTCTCACCACTATATTCGGCAATCTTATAGCCGCGCCGAAAATAAGCTTTAGAAAAGCATCCTTTGCCCTCGATAGGTGATTTTCTGACTGTTAAGCCGGAGGCAAGTTTGAGCTTCATGAAAAACGGAGATGCCCGAAGCATGCGTAGTTGCTTAGGGATCGGCTACTTCAGTTTGAAACTACGCGCAATTAGATCAGTCTGGTTTCTGATCCGGGCCAGCCTATCCCGCAGACCGCTGAACCGCAAGGCATATATGGTTCGGTTATCGGCCTGCAGGTAGTAGATCCTTCCCATCATCGTTTTACCAGTTCTTACGTATTCGTACGAAATGGTGACCCCGTTTAGTCGACCGACAAACTTCTCTTCTTTACCTTCAATGAATCCCGGAAGAAACCTCAGCTTCTGATCTTGATCGCGCCGAGCCAGATCGGAAGGAGTTGTTCCCGCCTCCACGGATTCTTTGCGGACCTGAAGATAGCCTTCCAAACGATCCCCGTTGACGAATTCCGCATGCTCGTGTGCTGCGTCACGCTGTGAGATGGCTCGCCAAGTTGCTGAGGGAAGTTCCAGCGTGTAGTCAACCTGATCATTTGAATAGAGTTCCTGTGCAGCTGCCCAGGGGAAACAGGTGAGAAGAAAAGCTGAAGTAAGAATTAGAGTAAAACGTCGCATTCCTGACTCCCTTTGATGCTGATTAGAATGGTAGGTCGGGTTTGATTTGTTCTTTTGGTCAATCTTCAGATGTTTCATGATCTTTGTATGTTGTCCCGATTTCGCCCCGCCTGAGACAGCGTTGCACGCTGCACAGCGACCAGGGTCTCGATACCCCGGCCCGCCAACGCCAGCATCTGCTCCATTTGTGCCCTTGTAAAAGGTTCACGCTCCGCAGTGCCCTGTACTTCAATAAAACGGCCGTCGCCGGTGCAAATCACGTTCATGTCAACCGAAGCTTTGGAGTCTTCATCGTACTTCAGATCAAGCAGAGGAATGTTGTCAACTATCCCAACGCTCACCGCTGCGACTTCGCCGACAACCAGACTGCGAGAGATCTTTCCGCTTGTAACCAGGCGCTTGCTGGCCAAGGCCAAGGCAACGTAAGAACCAGTGATGGCGGCAGTCCGGGTCCCTCCATCTGCCTGCAACACGTCGCAATCGATTGCGATGGTTCGCTCGCCCAGCGCGGGCATGTCCGCAACTGCTCGCAGACTGCGGCCTATCAGCCGCTGTATTTCATGGGTTCGTCCTGATGGCCCACCACGCCCGGTCTCACGTGGCGTGCGCTGCTGCGTGGCCCGCGGAAGCATGGCATATTCGGCAGTTACCCAACCCTGCCCACTGTTGCGCAAGAAAGGCGGCACTCGATCTTCGATTGATGCCGAACAAATGACGCGAGTCTGGCCCATCTCAATGAGTACTGATCCTTCAGCATAAGGAAGGAAGCCAGCTATGATCTTGACGGTTCGCAACTCGTCAACAGCTCGTCCATCAGTGCGTTCGAAGTTCATCGTGCCCCCAAACTTCCACCGCCTCCAGGACTGAAGGTGTGGCTCCTAAAAACCTTTCGGCCACTCGCGCAAAACGCTGAGCAGCGTCGGTCACATAAAAATGGTCCAGATCATCACACAGTTCGCGCCGCCTGGTTTCAAGTCTACCCGCACGAGCCATCTCGCGTGATGCCAAAAAGGATTCTACTTCGCAAGCGGTTGCTTCGCCTGAGTCAATTAGCGGCAGCGCAGGACCCACTGTCTCCCCAATTACTTCCCGCAGAATTGGATAATGGGTGCAACCGAGCACAAGTGCTCCAACACTCGCTTCTCTGAATTCAGTTAGATACTCTCGGGCCACTGTGCGAGCAACATCGGTCTCACCCCAACCTTCTTCAGCCAGAGAGACAAATAAGGGACAGGCCCGCTCTATGACCTCGATTGTGGGATCTAGTCCAGCAATTGCCCGGCGATAGGCTTTGCTCCCAATAGTCGCTTCGGTTGCAATAACTCCGATAGGTTTGCCGGCGGCCAGACGTACAGCCGCCCGCACGCCCGGCTCAATTACACCGATCACTGCAACATTCAGCGCCTTTCGGATCGCAGGGAGGGCCAGGGCTGAAGCGGTATTGCAGGCAACAATTAAAAGTTTGATGCCGCGGGCAGCGAGAAATCTCGCATTCTCAATGGCGTATCGTTCAACTGTAGATAACGATTTCGTGCCGTAAGGGACACGAGCCGTATCGCCAAGATAGATAAAACGTTCGTTGGGAAGCCGTTCATGAAGCGCTCGATAGACCGTGAGGCCGCCCACGCCGCTATCAAAGATGCCAATGGGGAGCTCAGAAATGCGGATTGCGGATTGCGGATTGCGGATTTCGCGGCTCAAGACTTACATCTCAGATTTTGACTTCAAATCCCAAATTCACAATTCGAAATCCGCCATGAAGGATGGTGGAGGCGCCGAGAATTGAACTCGGATCCAAGAGCCAACCCCGAAGAACTCTACATGCTTAGTCTCTTCTCTTTTCTGCCGGCAAGCCGACAAAGATTCGCTCCGTGCCGAGTAAGTGAAGCGACAAGACCTCAGCCCGAGCTAGTCCGACTTTATCTCACCCGACTCCCACGGACCGAAGGAGCAGGCCAGCTCATCTAAGTGACATCTCAGTCCGCGCGCATGAGCAACTTGCGGCGAGACGCTCGGTACCAGTATTAGGCAGCGAGAGCCAATTCATTGTTATTGGCAGTTGTTTTTCCCTACGCGTTTTAACGAGCTGCATAGAGGAGCCCGGCATGGCATCCGTTCGGCCGTTCAGGTTCCTGTCGAAGCCTGTCGCCCCCCGGTGTTCCAAAAGTTAAATTATAGCAGAGCCTGCGCTATAATCCCCATTAGTGATGTTCACTCTCCAGACCGTACTTTTCAAATAACAGGGGGGCCATTAAATACCCCGATTTTGCTGAAGAGGTCGAAATATCAGATGGCAAAAGATCCTCGTACGTTTTCCCAACGGTCGGTTTTTAATGCTGTTCCGTCCGAGCGTCAGCACAAGCTGCGGCGGTTCTGGCTGCCGGCTGTGCTGCTCTTAGCGCTTGCTGCCGGAGGGTTGACCGGAATCATTGCTGCTTACCAGCTTAACTACTCGCGCGCTGCAAACGAGGTGGCGGCCCTGGCTACCTACCGACCGAGTGTAGTCACGCACGTTTATGCTGACGATGGTGAGACCGTTATCGGCGAGTTTGCGCTCGAGAAAAGGATTCCGCTGAAGTATGAGGAGATTCCGCCAGTGCTGAAGAACGCAGTTCTAGCTGTGGAGGATGCTCGTTTTTACGATCATATGGGCATAGACCCAATCCGGATTATCGGCGCGACGTGGAAGAACCTCACAACAGATAAGGTAGAGGGTGGTTCCACACTAACGCAACAACTCGCCAAGAATCTCTTTCTGTCGCGTGAGCAGACGCTCAAGCGAAAAGTCAACGAGTGGGCTCTCGCACTTCAGATTGAACGTTATTACACCAAGAATCAGATCATGGAGTTGTATGTTAACCACATGTTTCTCGGTGCCAATGCCTATGGTATGGAGGCGGGAGCGGAAACTTACTTCGGCAAGCAGGCAAAGGATCTGACGCTCGGCGAGGCAGCTCTGCTGGCAGGTATCCCCAAAGCACCCAGCGAGTATTCCCCCACCGCCAACCCGGCGCGCGCTAAAGAGCGCCGTGATCTCGTCCTGGACCTAATGGCCAAGAATGGTTTTACCACTGAGGCTGAGGCTAATGTCGAGAGAGCCAAACCTATTCAGCTTGCCGACACTGCTTACTACCAGTCACAACCAAAGTCTTCGCCGTTTGATTATCCTGTCGAATACGTTCGTCAGGAACTTGAAGACAGGTATACGACGCGCGTGGCCCAGGGAGGCCTCTCGGTTTACACCACCATCAATGTGGCGGCACAGAAAAAGGCCTACGAAGTCGTCCGCGCAGGCTTGCGCCGCTATGACCGCAGCCATACCGGTTGGCGCTCAAACTATTCGATGATTCCGGTGACTGACACCAATGGTAGCGGATTCCCAACTCAGCAGGAGCTCAATGCCTACAAGCACCCTGACTGGTATGGAAATGATTATCAGGAAGGTCGATATTTGATGGGCCTGGTTATGGCAATCGACCGGACACGGAATGAAGCTACGGTGCGTTTTGGAAACTTTACTGCCACTGTGACTGCGGCGGCGATGGGCCCCTCTCATCGACAACCTAAGGATGAGTTTAAGCGCGGTTATCTGGCAGAGTTTGTCATCAGGGAAGTTGATCAAAAAAATCGCCGTCTCAAAGTTGAGCTATCGCAGGTTCCCGCGGTCCAGGGTGCAATGATGACGCTCAACGCCAAGACAGGCGAGATCATCACGATGGTGGGCGGTTACGACTTCTATACCAACAAGTTCAACAATGCCGTTCAGGCCTACAGGCAAACCGGATCCGCATTCAAACCATTTATCTACGCCGCAGCAGTTGAGTGGGGCATGACCCCTGACACCACAGTCAGTGGCGCGCCAATCAGAATTGGTGATTGGCAGCCCCACAACTACGACGGATCACTCGGCAATGGCGACCTCCCCCTGAAGATGGCTCTGGCAAAGTCAATGAACATTCCGGCCGTCCATCTCCTGCAGACGGTAGGAATTCAAACCGGGGCCCAAATGGTGCGACGATTCGGAATCAAAGTGCCGATGGCGCCTTATTTACCTTCAGCATTGGGCGCAACCGAAGTGCCGCTGGACCAGATGGTCTCGGCTTACTCAGCATTTCCGAACAAGGGCATTCGAGTGGAGCCCCATATCATTCGGCGCGTCTTGGACCGCGATGGCGCGGTGCTTGAAGAGTGGGAGAAGACTACTTACAAAGTGATGAATCCATACGTGGCGCTGACGATGGTTTCAATGATGCGCGGCGCGGTTGAGTTTGGAACGGCGACCGCGGCACGTTCGCTGGGTGTTCCGCTAGCAGGTAAGACAGGTACCGTCAACGACCACACGGACGTCTGGTTCATTGGCTATACACCTACTTACGTAACGGGAATATGGATGGGCTATCCAGGCAAGAAGAAACCTTTAGGAAATGATATGACCGGCGGCGTGGGAGCGTTACCCTTCTTCATTGACTTTATGAAGGACTTTCTCAAGGACAAACCCAAAGAGGATTTTGATAAAGCACCTGCAATGCCTGAGGACATGAGAGAATTGTTCCGACAGCGACAGCGAGAGTTGGCCGCCGAACGCGCCCAATTGGCCGCTGAAGCTGAGGTGATTCAAGGAGATGAGTTAACAGCGCCGGTGACGACCACAGAACCCAAACTCGAGCAAGTCACCTTGCCACCACCGCCCAAGACTGATGAGCCGCCTCCACCGGCTAAGTCTGAACCCGTCTCACCGCGAACCGAGCCACCGCCTCCGACGCTGACGCGCCCGCGCGAAGTGGAGCCGCAAAGAAAGAGAGGGAAAAAGGGCGAAGACGAACCGTAGAGCAAGGATGAAGGCGGAAGGATGAAGGATGAAGCGTTCATTTCTTCTAGCCGTTTACGTGGGCCTTCTATTCCCTCTGATCTTGACGCGCTTAACCACGGTTACAAGAATGGCAATCAGTTCTTCTGCTTCCTTCTGCAGACTCTGAAGACGCTTCATCGGCAGAATGCCTCCTTCGCCGAGCAATTCAAGCCAGTAAACGTCTAACTCTTGCAACGCACCCTCGATCTTGCTAACAAAATCCGCATCAGACTTAGCTCGTTGGGCTTCACGATAATGCGTTCCGACTGAAGTACCAGCTTTCAAAATCTGATAGCCAAGCACACCTCCAGCACCTCGTCGTGGTTTTGCCAGATATAGTTTGATAATTCTAAGAGCGAATTGTTTCGTTCGCTCGCGCAAGTCTCTTTGCATAGTGAGGTCCTCCTAAGTAAGGTTTTAAGGGCTTTCTTCATCCTTCATCCTTCCGCCTTCATCCTTTATCCTTACAGAAGCCGCTCAAGACAGTGAGGCAACATCTTCCGCCACCAGGGCCAATCGTGGTTCACGTCGGCGCCCCAGAGATCCAGTGTATGTGGAATGTGCTTGGCTCGCAGGACGTCCGAGAGCTGACGACTACGCTCCGGCGCTTCATATGCTCCCTGTCCGGAGACTATAAAGATCGCATCGGCTTGGCGGAGCTGCGGCAGGTGATAGTCATCGTTGAGGTTTGGTAAGTAATCAAGAGGGTTGTTGAAGTAGACATTATCATCGTAGTGACCATGAAGGTACGACTTGATATCGTAACTGCCACTCATTGCGATTACTCCGCGAAATAGGTCCGGGTGTTTGAAGTAAGTGTTTGCTGCCAGGAATGCGCCCAGACTGGCGCCCGTTGTTAATGGTCGCGGGTTGCCGTTGCCGGTGTCATGGCGAATCAATGGCAACACTTCATCCGTTATGTAGCGATCGTAGCGGGAGAGCAATTCACCCTTCAGTTGTGGCGGCATCTGTTCATTGAGCAGGCTGTAGCGGTTGACGCTGTTGATCGAATAAGCACGTATCTGACCACGATCAATAAATGGGCGAATCGCCTCCACAAGATGAAAGCGCTCGTATTCCAGATAGTCAGCGGCGGCGGTGGGAAACATTAGCAACGGATAACCCCCGTGCCCGTAGGCCACGAGCGGCATTTCGATGCTCAAATTCTGGCTGAACCAGGCAGTGGTGCGGCGTTCCATACGAACCTTTCGGCAGAGCTCGCTTCAGCAAGATGAGAGAACGTTTTTAAGAACGGCAGCGGGCAAATATTCTCTCAATTAGCGTGATTGTCGCAAGGTTGTAGGACCTCAACTGAGGTTAGCCAGAGCCACCGGACCTAAAAAATCCCGACTATTCACGGACTGCTTTAAGTCCACGCCGAGAGCCCGGTTACCGCGGGCTCCACGATCCTTCACCAAGCATTCATTTGATTAATTTGGTCTAATTTATTTGTTCAATTTGGCGTGCTGCTCGTCTAATTTCGTGTGGTTGAATGAGTATATCCACAAACTTTCGTCCAGCTTGACGCTTTTCCGAAGCATCTGTTATAAAAACGGTTTGCGCCCAACGCACGCGTTCGCGCTGTGCGAGTAGCCTTTTCCGCAGTAGCTCAATGGCAGAGCATTCGGCTGTTAACCGAAGGGTTGTAGGTTCGAGTCCTACCTGCGGAGCCAGAATTTCCCAGCAAAATGGCCACCGTCCGAGGTGGCCTTTAGTGTTTGTGCTATAGGTTGTGCTGTAACCCTTAGTTAACTAGTTCTGCAGATGGTTGCTTAGGGGATGGTTCTAACGCTGCTGCTGCCTCATCTAACGCACGTCTGCGTATGTGGGAATACGTCTTCATCATCTGGGGGTCAACGTGTCCAACCTGTGCTTGGATAACCCAATCAGGCAAGCCCTTCTCCGCAAGAGTTGTTATCGCAGTGTGTCTTCCATCGTGAAAGCGCACCCTCTCAAGGTTAGGGTAGATAACCTCGCCTTCATCGTTGCGGGCTGCCTTGTAGCGTATTGAGCGCCAAGCTGTGCGCCATGTCACTATAGGTCGTGTTGGGTCAATCTTCTGGTTTTTGCCGTGACGAGGGAAGACGTAGTGCTCTGGGTCAACGGCGTTAATGGTTCTAGCTTTTTCGTATAGGTTAGTAAGAGCAGTTCTGCATACCTGATTGAG
>DATEUF010000065.1:0-6706 GCA_035283325.1 Pyrinomonadaceae bacterium
GTCAAGTTTAACGGCAGCGACCGGGCCACCAGCTTCATTGACGCCGCTCACCTGTCGGTCCAACTGACGGCGGCAGACCTGGCGACCGCCGGTGTCTTCCCAGCGCTGGTCAGTAATCCGGCGCCCGGTGGTGGCACTTCCAATGCACTGGATTTCACAGTCAACAACCCTGCTCCGGTTATCAGCAGTCTGGCGCCAACCAGCACGATTGCCGGTGGCGATGCTTTCACGCTCACCGTTAATGGCAGCAACTTCGGCAGCAGCTCCGTCGTCTTGTTTAACGGAAACAGCCGAAGCACATCTTTTGTCAATAACACCCAGGTAAGCGCACAGATAACGGAGGCGGATATTCAGAATGCAGGCTCAGCCAGCATTTCCGTTCTCAATCCCACACCAGGTGGCGGTAGTTCTAACTCTCTCGCGTTCAGCATCAACAATCCAGTGCCGACGCTCGCTACTCTGTCACCGGCAAACGCAATTGCTGGTGAGGCGGGCTTCACGCTGACTGTGAATGGCACCAATTTCATAAGCGGATCAACCATCTTGTGGAACGGCAGTGGTCGCGTCACCACGTTCGTTAACTCAAGTCAATTAACAGCGCAGATAGGTGCTGCTGATATTCAGTCGGTAGGCACTGCTACCGTGAGTGTTTTGAATCCTGCACCGGGTGGCGGGACGTCGGCCGAGGCAACCTTCTCGATCCTTGCATCTAATGCGGTACCTCTGATCACATCGGTTGCTCCCACGAGCGCTATTGCCGGAACGAGCAGTTTTGCTCTGACGGTAAACGGCAGCGGCTTCTTTGCCGGTTCAGTCGTGAAATGGAATGGCACCGCCCGCGTCACGACTTTTGTAAGCGCTACAAAGCTAACAGCTCAAATCTCTGCCTTAGACGTGCAGACTGCGGGCACCGCCCACATCACCGTTTCCAACCCGCCACCAGGTGGTGGTGAATCCAACACTCTGGACTTCGCAATCATTGAGCCCAATGGCGTGCCAGCGATCAATGCGTTGACGCCGGCAAGCGCCACCGTGCGTAGTTCCAGCTTTACTCTTACCGTTGACGGCAGCAATTTTGTGAGTGGTGCCGTAGTCAGGTGGAACGGGTCGGATCGGTCGACCATCTTCATTAGCAGTACGCAACTGACAGCACAGATCACGGCTGTGGATCTTTCTTCAGTGGGCACGGCAGCAGTGACTGTATTCAACCCAGCCCCGGGTGGAGGCGTTTCTGATGCGGTAACATTTGCCATCAACGCGCCCGAGCCTGAGCCGCCGCAACTACAGTTTAGCGCCGCTAACTTCAGCATTTCAGAGGATGGTGGTAGTGCTGTTGTCACCGTTACCCGGTCGGGAGACACATCCGGGACGGCGGCAGTCGATTTTGGAATTGCCGATCCAATCGGATTTGTACCTTGTGATATCGCAAGTGGTCACGTAGCACAGAATTGCGACTACACGCTTACCCCTGCAATAATCAAATTTGCCGCCGGTGAGACCGCTAAGACCACCACCATTCCGATCATTGATGATGCTTACGTTGAGGGTGATGAACTCCTTAATATCAAACTCACGAACGCGACTGGCGCCAGCCTGGGCACTCAAAGTACAGCCACGTTAACCATCAACGATAACGACTCCGTGGCGCCGCCTGTCGTGCAGCCCATCGATCAGACACGCCTGTTCGTGCGCCAGCAGTATCTCGACTTCCTCAGCCGCGAGCCTGACCAGGGTGGCTGGGACTTCTGGACCGAGCAGATAACCTCCTGTCCGCCAGGTGATGCACAGTGCATCCACGACCGCCGCGTCCGCGTCGCTGATGCCTTCTTCTTTGAGCCGGAGTTTCAGGAGAGTGGTGCTTACGTCTATCGCATCTACCGCGCTGGCCTAGGCCTCATGCCCACCTACGCGCAGTTTCAACCTGACCGCGCCCTGGTCCTGGGTGGCGCGAATCTGGATCAGAGCAAGACTGATTTTGCGGTTAACTTCGTGCGCCGCGACGCCTTCCTGCAGACCCACGCCGCCAGCCAAACCGCAGAGCAATTTGTCGATCAGATTCTAGCGGGAGTGCTGCAAACCTCCGGTGTGGATCTGAGCGGCATGCGGCAGAGTCTGGTCGGTCTTTACGACAATAGCGACACGGGACGAGGAAACATCTTGCGCCAGATTGCCGATAACCAGGCCTTTATCGACGCCGAGTACAATCGTTCATTTGTGCTGAATGAATACTTCGGCTATCTGCGCCGCGATCCGGACCAGGGAGGTTTCGATTTCTGGCTGGGCCAGGTGAATCGTTATCCGCTACGTGATACTGGCGTACAACACGCGATGGTCTGTTCTTTCATCACTTCGGCTGAGTATCAACTGAGATTCAGCACGGTGATGACGAGTTCTAACAGCCAGTGCCCACAATAAACCAGCAGTCCAGGTGGTTGGCATTGTTAACGACAGCCAGAAACTGAACTGCAAAATAACTGAAATGTTTTATACACAAAAAGGCCCCGGCTCCTGCCGGGGTTTTGGTCTGGCCTTAGAAGGGCGTTCTTGCACCGGCCGATCCTTAACTAGTCAATCCGAAACTTCAACTCCAATAAACCTCAGTCAGGAAAGGTTGCACCCGCTGACAAATAACCATTCAACTGTATGGATCGGCGAGTGCAACCCTTTCTTACCTGCGAATGAGCTGAAGCTATCGCTTTCTCCTGAGAGAGCTAGTTAATTCACTTTGATTAATGCCAAGAGAATTATTGCGCAGCTGGCATGAAGCTCAATTCAGGAACAAATCTGGAGATGGAACGCTCGAGATGCGTCACGCTACCAGCCGGCAGTTTTTGCAGCAGCTTCTCTGCGCCATCCGGTCCCAGCACTTGTACTATCACCGGCCCCTTATCCAACTCCGCGAAGCTCTCGCGCAGTGTAAGCGTGACATACTCGTTGGCATCGCCGCCAAAGATTGTTTGCGACACCATATAGGTAACATTCGCCTTCTTCATTACCGGCAGATAGTCGTTTTTCAGGTAGTTTTCGAAATCAGCGTTGCGGTTGGACACTACGTGCACCGCAGTGACGACGGCTATTTTCGGTGGCCCGGTGCGCTTGACTTCGAAGCTCAGATCGGGCCGCGTGCGAACAATGAACCTGCGAACGCTCCTCACCAGGCTACCGGCTTTGGCTTGCCAGGCCGCGAAGCCTTGAGCGCCCAAACCTTTTTCGATAGCACTGGTACCATCAAACTCCGCAAAGTTCTCCATTGGAGCGACGATAATGTACTCAAATGCGTCGCCGGCAGCATTAGTGCTCTGCCAAATCGCGCGCCACTTCAGCCCGCCTTTCTTTAGCGCAGGGTTGGTAGTGGTCTTCATGTAATTCTGAAATTCCATCATCATTTCGGGCTTCACACTGACGACAGTAATCGATAACCACCCGGGAGAGGGCGCCGGCTCTTGCGCGAGGCTGCGGTGCGACTGTGCGCCACAGAGCAACAGCGCCGCGGCGCATATTACCTGGAATAATCTCACGTCAATCTGTTTCTTATTCATCTTGATCCTCTTTTCTGTGGAAATGGTTTTGGGCGAAAGGCTTTCAACAAAAATCAACTGCGTGATGGGTGAACTCTCCGTAATCAACGAATGGGTGACGACGCAAACGAGACCTTGCGGGAAGGAGCCCTTCACTTTCCAATAAAGAAAAGGACAGGAAATCCAGGCTCCGGTGCGCGAGATGCTATATCAGCTCACGACGGATAATCAAGAATCGCTCTGCGAAGCAAATTCCGCCGTGACGAACTCCTCTGAATTTCGGGGCCGAGCCGCCGCCTCACATCGGGCGAAAATCAAAGAGATAAGGCGGCTGCCTATTATGGCCTTATGGCGCTGGCCGGAGGGGCAATGTCAAAAAGAGCCGAGCTGGAGCAGGCAAAAGCATTCTTGAATGAGTGATGGAGCGTAGGAGGTTTCACGCCCTCGCCAAGGCTTCCGGGACTAGAACTCCCCCGAGAAACCCGCGACACGTGACCTAAAAGCATGCGACGGAAGCCTCAAAGGCTTGCAGCAAGAAGCGCACCAAGCTGTTTTGGGCGTGGGCAGCTGCGACCCTTGTCCTTATTATATAGCTTCGTTCCTGGCTGTATCAGATTCGGCATCAACTGGAGGGATCGAGTCGCTTCCTTATTTTCCGCTGTCTTCCACCGCGAGAAATCTCGACATTTTCTAAAATTGCTAGTAAATTGCGTCGCAAAGGTCTTCAGTTTTATTTGCTGGCATTTGCCGGTTAGTGTCTAGTCCACCTCGGTTCGATATTACCTTTCTTCACAAGTAGCCAGATGAGCCCAAGTCGTGAACTTTGCACGTGGGCTTCAAACGCATCTTGACTGAACGTTTAGTATTAATGATAGAGACGAAACGGCATACCTTAACCGAAACGATGAACATAATAGTTTGCGTTAAGCAGATACCGGATATGGTCGAGATGAGTTTCGACCACGCCAGGAAAGTGCTCATCAGAGAGGGCGTCCGGAACATACTCAACCCCTTTGACAGAAGAGCGATAGCTCAGGCAGTAAAGATCCGAGCGGAAAGCGGTGGATTGGTCACGGCAATAACGATGGGGCCACCGCAAGCAAGAGAGGCTCTCTATGAATGTCTGGCCGCGGGCGCTGATAAGGCCATACATCTTCTGGATCAAGCCTTCGCCGGCGCCGATACGCTCGCGACAGCGCAAGCACTCGCGGCAGCAATAAGGCGCCTGCCTTTTGATCTAATCATATGCGGCAAATACAGTGTCGACGCAGAAACCGGCCAGGTAGGGCCAGAACTCGCAGAGCTCTTGGATATCCCCCACATTACCGGTGTTTGCGCTCTGAACTTTGCCGGTGACCCCGGTCATTTTATTGCTGAGCGAGAGACTGACGAGGGCTTTGAAACTATTCAATCCCAGCTGCCCGCGTTAATCACTGCCGCAGAACGGTTGGTCAAGCCAATTAAGATCAAGGAGCCAGACATTGATGCTGTCAGGAATAGACCCGTCGAAATTATCACTGCCAAAGATCTCTCCTCGGATCAAACAATCTTTGGCCAGGCTGGCTCACCAACGTGGGTTTCTGAAATCTGCAGCTTCAAGAGTCACCGCCAGGTTCAATTCATCGAGGGCAGTGCTCGGCAAATTGCTGAATCGCTCTCCCAGCTACTGTTTGATCGCGGTCTATTCAGAGGCTGGCCCGACGTGGACGGTCCAGTTAATGCCACGTCCAATTCTCATGTAGCGCCGAAGCCTGACACAGGACCTAACAATCAAACAATCCTGACCATCAGCGAACTGACCGGCAACGAATTGCGCGGCGTCAGCTTTGAGCTCTTAAGCAAGGGCCGGGAATTAGTCCAAAGATTAGGAGGGGAGCTCGCAACTGTGTTATTCGGACAGAATCTCAAGCATCACGCACGGGAACTGGCCGCCTACGGAGCCGACAAACTGTATTTGGTTGAAGGCGAACAGTCTGTTCAATACAACCCTTATCACTACACAGATGTTATTATTGCGCTCATTAAGCGGCTACAACCATTCGCCGTTCTAATTCCCTCGACCTCTAACGGCAGAGATTATGCGCCCAGAGTAGCAGCGAGACTGAAATTGGGTCTCACGGCCGACTGCGTCGGTCTCGACCTAAACGACGAAAACCAGTTCATTCAGCTAAAGCCCGCATTCGGCGGGCAGATCGTTGCTTCCATACTATCGCGTACCTGGCCGCAGATGGCCACAGTCAGACCTGGCATGCTGGTAAAATCGGACCCGGACTATTCGCGGAGCTGCTCGGTCGAATCATTGCAGGTGCCTGTCGCTAACGCTGATTGTTATCGCGTTCTCGCCAGTTCGGATGCAGCCGGAAGAGCGGCAGCGGTAATGGATGATGCAGAAATTATTGTGTGTGTTGGGATGGGCATAGGTGGTCCTGAAAATCTTTCACTCATCGAGCCCCTTGCCAGCATGCTTGAAGCCGCCATTGGAGCAACCAGGCGCGTTGTCGACCAGGGCTGGCTACCACGCCAACAACAAATTGGGATTACAGGAAGAGCAATTGCTCCAAAACTGTACCTGGGAATCGGCGTGCGCGGCGCTTTTAATCATACTATCGGCATCCACAGATCAGGGATCATAGTAGCCATAAATACCGACCGCGAGGCCGAGATCTTCCAGGTTGCAGATTACGGCATCGTGGCAGACTTCACTGAGTTTGTGCCGGCCCTGATTGCCGAGCTTGACCGCCTGAAGACACAGGCTGCAACGACACATTAATCGAGGTCCCCAGTCTGGACAGATAGAGCTCACTCAACGAGAGTTTCTTATAGCTTAGGAGGAAAACAATGACTAGCCGCAGTATGCATGTGTTCGTGACTCATCTGACTTTAATCATGGTCCTGGTCCTCGCCCAATCCTGGCTAATAACCCAGGTGAATGCGCAAACAACCAGGGCCACAATCCTGGGAACTGTTACCAATGAGAAGGGTGAACTGGTTCCCAACGCTAAAGTGACTGCAAAGAACGTCGATACCAACATCTCTCGCGAAACTACGACCGACGACGCCGGGCTCTATCGCTTGCCCGAGCTGGTGCCCGGCAATTACGAAGTCAGAGTCGACGTTCAGGGCTTTGCCCCGGACGTGCGTAGTGGTATTGACCTGACCGTGGGTCGCGAGGCTGTTGTTGATTTTGC
>DATEUF010000066.1:0-14794 GCA_035283325.1 Pyrinomonadaceae bacterium
CGCGAAGGAGGGCATAGCCCAAGCGCGAGAAGCAGCTGATCCCGCGAGGCAAGCCACCGCGGCACATCAGGCGGCACAGCCGTAGCCACGAGCAATGGTTTCCCTTTGACATCTGCCAGTACCACGCCGGCTGGTGAACTCTGTGGCCGCCCTCTTTTCGTCCGTGGGCGACATTGGCAGGAAGGGGCGGCCACGGAGTGCCTACCCACAGTTAGACCAGTCGCCCGCCTTTCATGGTTATCACCCCCACGGCAACATTAATTACCACGCCGATTGCTACGCCAATCCAGTAGCGCCGTCTGGTAGTGCGGTGTTTAAAGTGTAAGAGTGTGGCTACACCCAGTGGCACCCAGGCGAAAAGGGATGTAAGCAAGCCGGGCCCGTATTCCCAATATCGAACGCTAGTAAGGGTATGGGTGAGACCGTTTACGAGCACAGTGGCACCAAGAATGACAAACATCATATTGCGAAACTTGAAACGTCGCGCCAGGAGTATTCCCGCCACTACGAGCACGATGCCAATGCTCTGTGCCAGCAGAAACCTTGTGGACGAAAGATAAACACCTCTGAGACGAAAAATGTAAGCAGGATAGCCACCCCCAACCCAATACTCTTCGGCAATGTGCAGCAGATAGGTGAGTGGGAAAATCCAGGACCAAACTGTAAGTGAGACTTGTCTTGATGATTCCATTTGGAGTAACTGAGTAGATGCTATACCACAAGAGTGTTCGAGCTGAAATCACCCAAACTCCAGCCTAAATGGATTGTGCCGCCTGCGGAGACTTAGCAGTCTCAAATCGTGGGGATTCTTCATATTCCCACTCTTCGTCTCAGGACACAGGTATGTTGGAGGTCGAATAGGATTGGGGCTTACTTGGGTGATGCATCACTGGCGCGCGCATCTAGTTCTGTGGTGAATCGAGCAGAACCGCTCACCACGGAGCCTCAGAGATCGGCCAGAAAGCCGCTATAGTGCAGATGCCTTGTTTACTGTAGTTGAGCCACATAGTTCTGAGCCTCTTTCAGTGCGGGCTGCCTCTTCCCGCCATCAGCAACTTCGATAAGCTCCTGGTAAAGGTTGCGCGCCTGGGCTTCGTCACCGGCCGCGCGTGCTGCCCGAGCGGCGCCGAGCAGACCGTTGAAGCGTTTGGGATACAATTCCAGTGAGCGTTTGTACGCCGCGAGTGCTTCAGCCGACCGCTTCTGGTCCATGAGCAAGTCGCCCAAAAGTTCATAAGCGGGAAGAGTGGGTCCCGGCGTTACTGCGTGCTTCGGTGTTGAAGTCTCAATCTCGGCGGCCTCTCTCATGAGCGTAATGCTCACTTCCCTTTGCCCGGCCAGGTGTGCGAGCCAGGCGCTCAGCTCGAGGCGAAGCATTCGAATGTTCCGGGCAAACAAGTCCTCTCCCGCCTTGCGAGTCGTGCCTTCGAGTTCTTCCAGACGCTCGACCGCTGCTTTGGTTTCGTTGACTTTTCCCAGATGCGCCGCACCCAAACCGCGGGCGAACCGCGCGACGGCTTCCGGCCAGGCGAAATGATTCCAGTCGAGAGTCGCGGGCTCGCGAGGCACAATCAACAGAGCTTCCTGCCAGGCGCGCCGCTCCAGTGCGTAGCGGGCCTGCGTGGACAGAAGGTGAAAAGCCGTCTTAAACGTGGGTTCTAATCGAGCCGTACCACGGAGCCGCTTCAACTGCGCCGCGGCCTCCGCATCCATGCCCTTCTGAAGATAGGCATAGACGAGATACTCGATAGTGTGGGGGAACTCGTCCCAAACGAATTCTCCGTGGTCTCCCACGGGGTACTCCAGAGCCGCCTTCGCCGCGCGCAGGTTGCCGCGAATGACGTCGTTCCAGTTTCCAATGCGAATATAGATATGAGTCGGCATGTGGAGCGCGTGCGGATTGCGCGGAGCGACGTCTTCGTACTTGCGCGTGATCTCCAGCAACTCCCGTTCGCGGCCCGGCACATCGTTGGCGTGGACCAGATAGTGCATGGCGCCCGGATGATCCGGATTCTGCTTGTACACTCGGAAAAGGATTTCGGCGGCTCGATCAGAATGGGCTCGCGTGATGGCGTCGGAGGGTGTGGTCGCCAGGTGTGCCAAGGCGTAAAAGGCGGCCGCTTCGGGGTCGTTGGGGAATGCGGCATAAACCTTTGCCATTGCCTGTTCCCATCGTCGGATGCGCAGCCAATAGTCAGACGACGCCGGTTCGATAAAGAACGCCTCCGCGCCAGCCACGAATAGTTGCTCCCGCTCCGTTGGCGGTTGAAGGGCCTTGGCCTTCTGCACGGCTTCCCATCCCCGCTGAAGCGCTTTTGGTCCGGGCCGCGTCGGCCAAAGTGGCTGAAACAGCGTCATCGCAATGCCCCAATGCGCCATTGCGCATCTGGAATCGGTTGTTGCGACTCGCTCGAATTCCTCACGCGCTTGTCGATACGTCATGTGATGCAGAAGGGCCACCGCTCGATTGAATTCCGCTTGTGCTTGTTCTGAGCACGCTATGGGAAAGTTAACCGTGCCCAAGGCATGGCCGCCATGTTGCTGGCCTTGGCCTCTCGGTTCGGCCATGAGGCCGCCAAGCAAGACGACCAACAGAGTGACTCCGAAAGACAGGAAGACACGACGAAGTGTGCGTTCCACTGACGCACGCGTTTTCTGGTCAGGTACTATCCTGATTATCATACTCACTTCTCCCGTTCAATGAACCCGCGGCTCATCCTCGTCAAGCTTCCGCAATGCTGCTCCAGCTATGCGGTAGCAGCCGTTGAAGCCGCTGTCACGTTGAATATCCTGCCAAGATAGTTTCAATATTGGCGCCATCCATGATGACCTACTTCCATTTGCGGACCCTGCGTCGCCGCCCAGCTTGCTTTTGTAAGCCCCGGCCCGAACGGAGCTCCTGACATTTCGAGTGTGTCGAGATGTTAACCACAAGTAAATTGCGTAAGGGGGAATTTTTGAGTGTCTGCCGCTTAAACTCCGGTAAAAGCCCCTCGTTCAGGCTGTCCGAACGCGGTCAGGAGAGTCACGTCCGGTCAGTGCAGCAACTAGCTCAGAGAATGATATAAGTATGTATCTTTCCGGCCAAAGTGTCCATCGTGCTGACGATTCAAATTCACCAAACTGATGAAGGAAATCCCTAACGGAGCTTAGATTGACTCGATGCAACTGTCCTTTAAGCCCAGCGTGAGTGGCGTAAGCGCAGAAGGCTTCGATTTCACTTCTCAAGTCGTGTTGTTCGAATGAGCGAGCCTCAAGCCAAAGCTTCGCTAAGCCGCCAGCTGGGACTATTTGATGCCACGATGATTGTGATGGGTGGCATTATCGGTGCCGGTATTTTCATAAATCCATCCGTCGTCGCGCGACAAGTAAGTACTCCATTTCTGACCCTTTTCGCCTGGGGCTTCGGGGGACTTATAGCACTTGCAGCAGCATTCATCTGGGCGGAACTAGCGGCACTCCGGCCCGAAGTGGGCGGCCAGTACGCTTATCTACGCGAGACTTATCACCCGCTCGTTGCATTCCTCTATGGTTGGACGCTACTGCTCGTAATACAAACCGGTGGCATGGCGGCTGTGGCCGTTACTTTCGCCCGCTATTTTCTTGATCTAACTAACGTTCCAATTGGCGAAGCTCTCGTTGCCGTTTTGGCTCTTGCTGCTTTGACAGTAATCAACTGCCTGGGGGTCAGGGCGGGCAGTGTTGTTCAGAGTTCTTTGATGGTTTTAAAAATCGTCGCCATTGTGACATTAATCGCGGCGGGTTTGTTCCTGCCTGCGACGGAAACAATAATCATCCGGAGCGACCCAAGTCGTGTGTTAGGGCAGGACGTTTCTTTCAAATTGCTTACAGGAGTAGGAGCGGCTATGGTGCCGGTGTTATTCGCTTATGGCGGATGGCAGACCTCGACCTTCGTCGCTGGAGAAATACGCGAGCCACGCCGCAACCTTCCTCGCGCATTACTAATAGGAGTAATGGGAGTGGTGGTTCTCTACCTCGGAGTGAACTTCATCTGCCTCAAAGCGCTCGGTCACGCAGGCCTTGCACAAACATCAGCGCCCGCTTCCGACGTTATGCGTCTTGCTTTCGGTGACATCGGTGCTCGTGCAATTGCCGCCGGCATTGCAATCTCTACGCTCGGGTTCCTGAGTCAAGGCATGCTAACCGCTCCTCGTGTCTATTTTGCGATGGCCAGGGATGGTCTGTTTTTTCGCGCCGTCGCACGGGTTCATCCGAAGACAGAGGTCCCGCTCGTCGCCATTGCGCTGCAAGGCATTTTCGCGATTGTTATTGCCCTGTGGGGACGTTATGAACAGATTCTCAACTATGTTGTTTCAATCGATTTCATCTTCTTTGGCGCCACTGCTCTTTGCATCTTCGTACTGCGGAGAAGAGAGATTCAATCCAGCAGGCCGCCGCTTCGGCTGGTTCCCGGTCATCCGATGACAACGGTGCTTTTCGTCGCGGCCTGCTGGTTAGTAGTGATAAACACAATCTACAAATATCCTGCCGACACGCTGATTGGTCTTGGCATTTTGCTGGCGGGTGTTCCAGCGTTCTATTTTTGGCAGCGGAGAAGTGACAGATGAGCCTTGCAGGTCATGTGAAACGGTCTGAGTACATGAACTGGGCCAAGACCAGTTCAACGGCTCGCTTTAACCTGGCGATCAGCGGCCTGGCAAATGTGAAACTGAGTGAACTGGGTGCAACAATCGAGGATCTCGAGATCACCAGCGAAAGCGGTTATGGATACAAGCCACTGCTCGAGGCCATTGCTTCTCGGTTACACGTCCCAACCGACGCTGTCGTGACTGCGATGGGCACTTCCTTTGCGAACCATCTGGCAATGGCCACTCTAATTTCACCCGGCGAGGAGGTGCTTATTGAAGAGCCAACTTACGAGCCGCTTCTGGCGCTGGCCCACTACCTGGGCGCAGATGTCAGGCGCTTTCCGCGGCCTTTTGAAAATCAATTCCAGATCAGGTCCGAAGAGATTAGCAAGAGAATAAGTTCGCGAACGCGGTTGATCATCATAACGAATTTGCACAACCCCAGTGGCGTGCAGACGAGTGAAGCGACATTGCGCGAAATTGCCGAAATCGCCTGCAGTGTTGCGGCCCACGTTCTAGTGGATGAGGTCTACCTGGAAACCCTGTTCGCGAACCGCCCAAAGACAGGTTTCCTCCTGGCCCCTCAACTAATTACGACGAGCAGTTTGACCAAGGCGTTTGGTCTGAGTGGGCTTCGCTGCGGCTGGATCCTTGCCGAGCCTGAGCTGGCGACGAGAATGTGGCTACTAAATGATCTGTTTGCCTCGACGCCCGTTCACGCCGGCGAGCGTTTGAGTGTCCTGGCGTTTCAGCGGCTCGAATCAATTGCGCGTCAGGCCGCCGCGCTCGTCGACCACAATCGCGCGTTGGTGAACCAGTTTTTGGATTCGCGAAACGATGTGGAGGTGGTAAAGCCGGAATCTGGAACCATTGTTTTCCCGCGTTTGAGTGGCGGCGGAGCAGACAAGTTTTGCACTCTGCTAAAGGAAAAATATGAAACTTCAGTCGTGCCGGGAAGGTTCTTCGGACTGCCAGAGCACTTTCGGTTGGGGCTCGCCGTTGACTCCGAAACACTTGCCGCAGGCCTTGAGCGTGTTGGTCGCGCGTTGGATGAATTCGGCGGGGCGCGTAACCGTACTCACTGATTAGACTTGATTCCGGCGATCACCGCCAGCCACTGGAACACGCGCTCAGCGGCCTCGATGCCAGTAGCCTCAGGAGTAATTTTGATGGCGGGTCCGTTGGGCCAATTGTCCTTCCTTAGCTTGGCCCCACCGATAGCCTGATAGTAGACCTTTCCCTTCAGTTTTTGTTCGCCGGTATGCGGGGCAAAAACGAGATACTTCAACTGAAGGTCAGGAGAATTAAGGACAATCTTGCCTTCCTGGACCCGGTCGATATCAAACTGAAGCAGGATCACGAATACTTCGGTTTCGTTTTGGGCTCGCTTCACTGCCTGATCACGCTTCAGCTCGCCAATCCAGGTACTGGTAATGCCCGTGTGTTCATTCAAGCGCTTTACGAAACTCGCGGCAATCGCATCCTCGCTCAGAAAGTGTTTTGCGGTGTTCTCTTGCGCAACCAGCAGATTTACTCTCGCCGCAGGTTCTTTGATCGACTTCTTGTCATCTGGTCCCCGCAGTGCGGAGTTCTTTGAAGCACTCGGCGTTGTAGCTCGTGGTGCTCGCCGTCCCGACTGGGCCACTACAACACTAGCGAGCAAAAACAGCGGCACAATGATTAGAAGTAAGCTTGCCTGAAGAGTTCTCATCCCAACTCCTCGGGTTCTATTGCCTCTGCAGTGCACTCAGCGCTTCGCGAGCGTAGTAGGTAAGTATCACGTCGGCGCCGGCCCGTTTGATGCTAGTTAGGGTTTCCATCATCACGCGTTGTTCGTCGATCCAGCCCTTTTGGGCGGCTGCCTTGATCAGCGCATATTCCCCAGAAACGTGATAGGCTGCGATTGGCAAGTTAAACCGTTCGCGCACAGTCTTCAAAATATCGAGATAGAGCGTTGCCGGCTTGACCATCAGTATGTCGGCGCCCTCGGAATAATCCAGTTCCGCTTCCCGCAACGCTTCGCGCGCATTAGCCGGGTCCATCTGGTACGAACGACGATCGCCAAAGGCCGGCGTGCTTTCAGCAGCCTCGCGAAACGGACCATAAAGTCCAGACGCGTATTTCACCGCGTAAGCCAGGATTGCGACTTCCTTGAAACCCTCGCTGTCGAGACCGCTGCGTATCGCCCTTACCTGTCCATCCATCATCGCGGATGGAGCCACCACATGAGCTCCCGCTTCAGCCTGACTGACCGCCGTTTTTGCGAGCAATTGGAGTGATTCATCGTTCAGGACGTCACCTTCTTTGACCACACCGCAATGTCCATGCGAGGTATATTCACAAAGACATGTATCCGCCATCACGATCAACTCTGGCGCCGATCGACGGATGGAGCGGATTGCCTGTTGCACAATACCGTCCTCGGCATAAGCACCCGAGCCAAGCTCATCCTTCGATTCCGGCAAACCAAACAGGATCACAGCGCGGACACCCAACTGGTAGGCGGCAGTCGCCTCTTTGGTGATTTCATCCACCGAAAGATTATGGACTCCAGGCATCGAAGAGATTTCATGACGCACTGCTCGTCCAGGGCAGGCAAACAAAGGGAGAATGAGATCTTCGGGCGCGAGTCGAGATTCTCTGACTATGGCGCGCAACGCGTCACTGCGACGCAATCTACGAGGACGCTGAATTAGATCGTACATGGGCTTTGGTTCACCAGCGGTAATAAGCAGGATGGCCTGGCTTGACGGCCACAAATGTGCCGCGACAAGTAGCCGTGACCTTGCCTTTAGCGATCAGTTCTCCTTCAACTACTGCGCGATCTTCCCTGTATTCTACTACTCGCGCCCTCAGTTTTACCGGCTCGTCCGTCGGGGTGGGTCGCAGCAGTTTGATTGAATATTCGGCGGTCACTGTGCAAGGTGGGTGGTCAGCTCCCGCTTGCTTCATAAGATAGTAGGCTGCCGCCCAGTTGCAGTGGCAATCAAGCAATGTCCCGATAATACCGCCGCTTAGCACCCCCGGGAATGCTTCGTGATGGCTTTCTGGCTGCCACTCCGCAATTGTCTCCTCTCCTTGCGGAAAGCTGCGAATCCGCAGCCCTTTTTCATTTGCTGGACCACAGCCGAAGCAAGCCATATTCGGCGCGTATGTTTCCTGGATACTTTTCATTTGGCAATGCGCCTCCCAGTTACGGCGCTCCTTCGCCGGCCGCTAATTTCGGGTTCTCCTCAATTCTTCTCGCAACCTGAACCGCTGAATCTTACCAGTAGCTGTGTAGGGCAAGTCTTTCACAAATAGATATTTTCGCGGCCGCTTAAAGCGCGGTAGCTTCTGTTTGAGTAACTGGCGCAACTCATCCTCAATCCTAATCGGCTCCAATGCCGAATCCTGACAAACCAGGAAAGCAGACGGACACGGCAGGCCGTCTTCGTCAAAATCTTCCACCACAACCGCCCGGCTGACAAGTGGATGAAGCAGCAGCATCCCTTCAACCTCGACGGGAGATACCCACTGGCCGCTCGACTTGAAGCAATCGTCGCCGCGGCCCATGTGCCACCAGTATCCATCCTCATCGCAACGGTAGAGATCGCCTGTACGCACCCAACCGTCAATAAACGTTTGCATCGTTGCTTCAGGACGTTGCCAGTAACCGCTCGCAGCGCTCGGGCCCTTGACCCAGAGGTGGGCAGTTGCACCCGTGGGCGCGGGATTGCCATGCTCATCCAGGAGCCGCGCTTCATATCCCCTCAAAACCTTTCCGCTACTGCCATAACGTACTTCATTGTCATGATTTGACATCCACATGTGTAGCATCTCGGTTGAACCAATACCATCAAGGATCGGGACGCCAAACGTTTCCTCCCATTCCGCTCCCAGTCGCGCCGGCAGGGCTTCGCCTGCCGACACGCATAAACGCAAGCTCCCACAATCCAATGGGTCGAGACGGCGGTGGTGATCCAAAAGCAA
This sequence comes from Pyrinomonadaceae bacterium, assembly GCA_035283325.1. GTDB lineage: Bacteria > Acidobacteriota > Blastocatellia > Pyrinomonadales > Pyrinomonadaceae > PSRF01. The sequence goes on from DATEUF010000066.1 coordinate 8,583, forward strand.
GTTAAAAACTACCGGAACCCCAAAAAAGATTGCTGGTCTATAGTGTCGAAAAACATGGGCAATCACATCAGGCGCAGGTTTTTCGCGACAAAGAACCGTGGTGTGCCCGTTGAGTAGGGGAAAAGTAAGACTGTTCCCCAGCCCGTAGGCGAAGGGTAGTCGCGAAGACGAGAAGAGGCGATCTCCTTCGCGCAGTTGTAAGACCTCGCGGCAATACGTTTCATTCGTATAGAAAATGTCTGCCTGGCAGTGGACGGCCCCCTTGGCCTCGCCCGTACTGCCGGATGTGTAGAGGATGAAGGCGGGGGCAGTTTCGGGGGCAGCAGAAGAGTCCGGCACTGTTTGCTCTCCTGTTTCGTTCATCCATTCGGTAAGCGATGAGATCTTCACTCTTCCCTGGTTCTTTAGCAATAGGGTCAGCCTATCCTGCTCTTCACCTCGGGCAACAACGATCATTTGCTCAAGATGCGGCAACCTCTTATTGGCATCCTTGAGCAGCCTCGTGCACACGTCGATTTCTAGAATTGCAAAACGGGCAGAACAGTCACGCAGAATCGCCAGCTGCTCTTCGAGCGCCAGCGCCATGTTAATAGGAACTGCCATTGCCCCGCTGGAACAGAGGGATACGAACGACGTAATAAATTCAGGACTATCGTTAAGAAGGATGGCTATCCGGTCCCCAGGATCGGCATGCAGGCTCCGCAGGGCGTTTGAGAATTGTAACGTTTGAGTGCGTAGTTGAGCGTAGCTAATCTCTTGCTTTTCGAAAGCTATGGCGAGCTGGTCGCCGCGCCCCTTATTGAAGATCGCTTCGAAGAGATTCATCAGCGCTGACGAGAAAGCGGAAAAAGGTGCCAGGACAGATTGAGTAAAGCTTCTATTAATGGAGATTCAGCACAATTCTTAACCCCATAATCTCCGTAATCTGCGGATTATTTCTCATCCAGTTTGCGTCCAGCGCTCAGGTTATCAAAGTTCATGATCGCATTGAACACCAGGAAGTAGCTACCTTTGGTTTGGCCGCGCCAGAAAGGGTTAGTGGAAAACAAGACCACATGACCCGCGCCCATTGGGACATCAATAACAGCAGCATGCTGTGCAATCTCATCGCCACCGTCCAGAAGTCCCGAAACAAACAGATCTTTACTGTCTGCGTAGCGCATTACAACACGAGGACGTTGGGCAGGCGGAATCACGAAAACACCATTGCGCCGTTGTTCATCTGTCAATGGCAATGCCTCCCACACCTCGGCCTTTGGTGGTTCTGGAATTTCAGCCGGTGGGCGTCCTTGTGGTGTGTCAGGATCATCAGGGGTGCCGCGGCCGGTGGCACGCTGTTCCCGCTCCGGCCGTCCCCCCCTGCCGCCAGCCATATTGCTCACGTTGAAGATGGGGCCGTTGAAGCAATACATTGACAGCGACTCACCATAGCCATAGGCGATCGGGCTAGCCGCGTCTATTGTTTTAAGTCGCAGAATATTGCCAATAGCGCGCAGCCGGTTTGCCCTGGCTACCGAAACACCGGGCGTGAAGCCAAGGGAAACGGCGAACTCGGATGTATCCATCGTTGTAATGAATAGACCCCCTGCCTGCACAAACTTCTGCAGGTTCATCACACCTGACCAACCCAGACCAGGTCGCATGTCTTCCGTGGAATCAATCTTACCGAGATTCGGCGTCAAAGATGTGGTTTTCCACGGCAGAGCATTACCAAACATGGGCATCCCTAAAACGATCGCCCGCGGGTCCCGACCAATGGGCGCAAACACGATAACGTCATACTTCGCTCGCAAATCAGCATCCTGGGCCGCATTCTGAGTGCTGATATAGGAATAGGGAACGCCGAGCTGATCGAAAGCCAACCTCCACCAACCTTCATCCTGTGTGCTCAACCAGGTATGCATTATCGCAATGCGCGGAGCCTTCACAGGGTGAGTCTTAATTTCAGTTACCGTGTCGACGCCATAGACCTGAATGCCGAGTTCAGTGGCCACGCGTTTAAGTTCCGCAGGATCAGCTTTGCGAATGATGAACGAGCCTCGGCCAAACTTGTGTCCGGCCGCTTCAAAGGGCTCTTCAGCTGCTTCCATCGGGTAATCTTTAAGACGATAGCGCAAGCTTACGAGATTGTTGTCCGCATTGTGGTTAATAAGATAAACCGTGCTGGAGCCATTGACGCCTCCGGGTACGCGCACGTCCTGAACGCGCTCCATGGTGGCGGTTAAGACCCGGCCGTCAGTTACGCGCACCACTTCGACGTTAGCGAGTTCGCCCATCGTCCAGGCGGTATCATCATAAATATCCTGTTGGGGATCGTTTGGCGCCCAGTACTGATAATCCAGCAACGCATCGGCAATGCGACTGTAAGGCTGGTCCATGCGAACGATGTAACTGCCGGCCGGAAATTGACGCTCTTCAGTCTTTGGACTTGGTGTTGGGGAAGGTCCCGGTGATGGAGAGGGTGATGGCGAAGCAGAGGCGGCCGGTGTTCTCCTGGCTTTCACTGTCACTGTAAACGGCGCAGTCGCCCGGCTGATCTCAACTGCCTGAGCCTGCAGGGTGCGCAGTAACTCCGCCTGATTCCCCAGTCTCGGATCATCAGCGGGAAGCACGTAAGCTGCTGGTCCTTCGTTCTTGGGCTTCAGCACTGACCGCTTGCTCTTCAAATAGAAATTCTTCAAAAAGAGTTTGGAATTGTTAGCGAAGTAGTGAAGGGCGGTAATTACGCCGGTCTGCTCGTAGTTGTTGTTGTTTCGCTGGGACCATTTGGCCTTTGGCAAGGGCGGATTTTGCCGGTACCAGGTGCGCTGATAATCGCTGGGCGAGAGTGTTCGCTCGACTGTATCGGCGCCCGCATTGCCAAAAGTCTCATAGAGACGGCTGATGCCATTGTGTGTAGCCGCGACAAACATGAGATAGCCTGGTGACCAGGTGTCGAAGTTCCCATGAGCAAAAACGCCCGGCATACCAAACTTGGTCAACTCCGAAACATTGTTCCAGCCAATCATTTGCCATTCGTCTGTCAGAATGGGATCCACCCAGGCGTTGTATGGTCCATCACCAATCGTGTTGTCATACAGGTAAGGAACCGATTCATGCAGATCATGTAGGACCTGGGCCTTCCAATCGAGATAGGTCTTTAGGACGTTGCGGGTCAGCTTCAGGGAAAGGCCAATCGCATCGCGGTTATTGTCGTGGGCGACATAATGTCCCCAGTAGATCAAAGAGGGCCAGTTCTCCTTCGGATGAGCGAGATGCCAGTTATAAACGTCCACCATGCGATTGCGGCCGTCCACTTCAACCACCGGGGTGACGAGGGTGACCACGTTATCGCGGATCGTCCGGATGTAAGCGCTCTCATCCACGGCCAGGCGATAGGCCAGTTCCATTAAAGCCGTTGGCGCACCTGTTTCTGGCGAGTGGATGGCTCCTGTGAGGTAGTAAATTGGGAACGACACAGCGACGAGCCTGTCAGCTTCGTTGTCATCGAGCTTGATGGTGCGCGGATCGGCGAGCTGAGCCAACCGCGTACGGTTTTCATCAAGCTTGCTCAGTAGCCTTTCCGAAGCGACGGCCACTGCAATCATCTCTCTCCCTTCCTCGGTGGTCCCAATCGAGTAAACCTTCACTCTTGGGCTGGCCCGCTCCAGCATTCGCATATAACGATAGACGTCTTCGGCGTACGGCAACTTACCGGGCGCTCCGGCCACATCGCCAAGAACGGCCTTCGGTGTGGGCACGTTTGGAGAGGCCGGCAGATAGTCAGTCAAAGGCGAATTGAAGAAAGACTCAGTTGTGTATTCACGAATCTTTTTGGTGTATTCCTCGTCTATTGGCTGATTGGCGTCCCGGCCTGGCTTCACCTGAGCAGTCGTTAGTGGTAGCCCAATAGATACCAGAATAGTGATGAGCGATGTCCATAGAGACATGGCGCGAAGGGAAGAGGCTAGAGTCATCGTGGTTTTCCTGGTGTAGTAGAGATAGATATCTGATCGAAAGGGCAGTTACGCCGCATCGATCATTCCTGCAAATGCTGCTGCCAAGAACTCTTTCAGAGGAGAAGAAGCTTTTAAGCTATAGCCGGGAGGGAAGTCAAATTATCAAAGGGTGAAATGACGAAAAACGGTATTGGCCAAGGAAGAGCCCACGAAATTGTAGTGAGTGCTGGAAGGGGCGCAACGGGCGAGAGGGTCTCGCGGAAAATGGCCGTAAAGTGTCGAACCTAAGATTCGAAACGCCGTGGGGTCCGGGGGCCTGCCGAATTGCTCCTCGTGATCAAATTGACGAGAGACGAACAGGATTCTATTCTCGCTCGTACAAAGTACCTGTAAGTGCTGATTACGATGCCACGACTTTAAGGTTTGGATAGAGGAGCATCCGATGCCTGGCCGAATCTTTCAACTTAATACTTCTCCCGGTGGCGTGCCGAAGCTGGCAGTGCGCGAGGCCATGGTTTCCGAAACGGGAATGGACGGTGATAGTCATCGTTTTCCCGAGATCCATGGCGGTCCGGAACGAGCGTTGTGCTTGTTTTCCCTGGAACGCATTCTGGAATTGCAGGATGAAGGCCATCCGATCTTTCCCGGAGCGGTTGGTGAAAACGTAACGATCTCAGGTCTGGGTTGGAATACCGTAGTGCCCGGCATTCGCTTGATGTTAGGACAAGATGTAGTTGTGGGGGTCGTAAAATACACTTCACCCTGTAATTCAATCCCCGAATCATTTTCTGATGGCCAATATGAGCGGATCTCACAAAAGGTCCATCCCGGGTGGTCGCGTGTTTACGCGCGGGTGCTAAGGGGCGGCCGGCTTGTGGTGGGTCAGAGTGTCAACGTTATCGACGGTAGGCCGTTCAAATAATAGCCAGGCCCTCTCTTAGTGTTGGAAACATCAACTCTGATACAAGTTCGTTTTTCATGCGAGTTGTGTCGGCGACAACCGAGGTCATTCCCATTGCTACAATGTCACGCGTGAGCGGAGTGCCTGTACGGAAAATAGTTGCAAGCGTCTCACACAATATTGCTGCTAAATAAAAACCAAAGGTAGGAAATCGGCGAGGTTTCTTTAATCCCCAATGTCGTGCGATTTCGTCTAAAAACTCTTGCAAAATTATGGGCTGATCATCACAAAGATTGTAAATGCCGGAGAGACTATCTTTCTCGATTCCAATCTCAACAATTCTGACGAAATCAGGTAAAGCCAAAAGATGAATCCACGTAGGCTTTTTCCATATGGCGAACAAACCCTTGCTCATGAGGTTGCGCGCCGCTTCGGTCAACTTCACGCCGCGACCATAAATCACACCGGCCCTAAACACCAGCGCTTTCATCTCTCTCCCTTTACAGGCTTGAAATAAATACGCCTCTGCTGCAAGCCTTGTTCTAGCATGGATAGATGAAGGGTGAACATCCAGGTGCCCCTCAGCTGGCACAGATGGAGTGGTTTCCCCCTCCACATGAGGAAAACTGATCAGAAGGAACTTCCTTACGCCCGCCGTCAAAGCGGCATTCACGAGGTTCTGAACATAGAGAGTATTGGTTCTATAAAGAAATGTTTCCGGCCTGGGTCTAAAAAGCACGCCTGTCACATAAATAATACAATCGATATTTTTGCATGTCTCCTCAGAGAGGATGGGGCATTGAGATCAGCTCGTACCTGAGAGGCATTAACAGCGCTGGCAACATCCAAGGGCAAAGGTGTTTTGTGCACCAGTAGACGCAGAGGATGTGATCCTTTTAAAAGATGTCGAGTCAAATGATAACCGAGGTTTCCTGAAGCGCCAACGATTAAGATATTCATATCGTCCTGTTCTTCATTCTTCCTGCAGGAGCAAGGTAATCGAAAGGAGTTCTAATACACAACTTCATTTCAACCCAGCTCTCCAACCCTTCAGGGCGTTGTAAAGCTCTCTCCCAACCTCTACAATTAACAGGACTTTCAACATCTTTTTCAGCATGGCCGAACGGGAACTTACTATCACTCAGCCGAGTGCCCAGCCACCCGAGGAAGACACTCCGGTGCACATCAAGCCGCTCAGCAAGTCTGCTGGTGGCCTGCCCGCAATCGTCTCCACCGTGAAGAGCGCCTGGAGCGAAATGGGACTTGTGCGCGGCCTGCGCACGCTGCTGAAACTGAATCAGAAAACCGGATTCGATTGCCCCGGCTGCGCCTGGCCGGAACCTGATGGCGAACGTTCGGCAGCTGAGTTCTGC
>DATEUF010000067.1:0-25928 GCA_035283325.1 Pyrinomonadaceae bacterium
AACCAAGGGGCTGCTTTTCCCCACTTCGGTAGCGAATTGCAAGAACCGCGAAGGAGGGCGTAGCCCAAGCGCTAGAAGCAGCTGAACCCGCGAGGCAAGCCACCGCGGCACATCAGGCGGCACAGCCGTAACCACGAGCAATGGGTTTCCCTTTGACATTTGCCGGCTTTGGCCGGCTGGTGAACTCGGTGGCCGCCCCATCGGCTTCCGTGACCGCCCCAACGACTTAAAAAAGAGCAGGCTGGTCTATTTTTAGCAGAACGCCACAGTATATGCTATACGCTGCGCAGATTTGATAACATGACAAAACTGTTGAAGCCCGGATGCGCTCTCCCCTTCACATCCGGGCCCCAAACAAGGTTGCCCAATTTTGCTGGGCAACCGAGCTTATTCTGTTTTCAGAAACTAGCTACCTGCGCAATCCGCAATCCGCATCCTGCTCTTTGCTCTTTGCTCCTAATACGCAATTCGCAATTAGCAATCCGCAATCTAGTACCTCCGATCCTTGTTGCGGATCTTGTAGGTGTAGAGTGCCGCGCCGCCACCACCCGCGAGGGCTCCGATAATTGCGCCTTTCTTACCACCAACCAGACCGCCAATCACCGCGCCGGCTACCGCGCCTCCGGCAGTCGTGATCTTGTCGCGATGCTTGTCCCAAACCGAGCGATCGGCATAGTAATCATCGTCGCGGTAAGCTTCGTTTCGATAGCGGCCGTCGCGGTAAACGCTATTGCGGTCATAACGACGATCATATCTGCTATCGGTCCGGCTCTGGCTGTAGCGGGTGTCGTTGACCCGGCGACTGTTGTAACGAGAGCGGGTCTGCGCGCTGACCGGCAGTGAAGTGATTGTGAGTGCCACGAGGCAAATAACACTTGCGAGTACTTTCTTCATTTTGTGAATCCTCCGTGCCTTGAACTTTGGCAAGGTGCATGCCACCCTGGCAGCTTCAACTTCCGAGAGGCCGGGTGCCTAGGTTTTATCGAATTTGCGCCGAATATGAGTGAATTATGGTGATGGACAGCAGTTCCAGCATTCAACGATTCGGTGTGAACAGCAACTTTCAGGTCACGTTTTGGGGTAGGGGTCCATATCCTGGGTCTGAGCTGAAAAATTGCAAGTTGGGAAGGGGGCAAGGCAGGCTTCTGGTCAGGAAAGAGGCCACTGTCAGTCTGCCGCCGCCCCCGCTCATCTTAATAACCGCGTACATTGAATTAATCTGGTCAACCAAAACTTTTCGTTAATCTTTTTACCTCAATCTGTTTGAGCCTGAGTGGTTAATTCAATGATGAGTGACAATGAATCTTGAGCGGGGGCGGCGGCAGACTGACAATGGCCTCTTTCCTGACCAGAAGCCTGCCTTGCCCCTCTTCTTCCCAACTTGCAATTTTTCACAGCTTCTTAATAAATCCACCGACTGTTATAAATCACTAACATGAAAATTCTTGTGCTCAACCAACACGAAGTCGAAGCACTCCTCCCCGTGCGTTGCTATCCCCAGTGTGCGTCAGATCAAGAGGGCGCGCGTGGTAAGCCGCTCGCTTCGAAATGCTCAAAAGTTCGCTAATGACACCCAGCCAAACTTTGAGTTTCCCATTGAGCCGGTAGCGAGTGTGAAAGAGGCGCTGCGGGGAGCTGATTTGATCGTTACGGCAACGACGGCGCAGGAGCCGGTTTTACAAAGAGAGTGGATTGCACCTGGAGCTCACATCAATGCCGTCGGCACTTTCTCGCCAACAGCCAGAGAGATCGACACTGCAACAATGGCCGCCGCCAGGCTGTACGTTGATCGGAGGGAATCGGCACTGAACGAAGCCGGTGACTACCTGTTAGCCGCAGCGGAAGGCGCTATTGGGCCGGAGCATATCGTTGCCGAAATTGGTGAAGTCTTGACCGGCTCAAAGCCGGGCCGCCAATCACCCGACGAAATCACGCTCTTCGAATCACTCGGCCTGGCCATAGAGGATCTCGCCGCTGCGGAATACGTCTATCGAAAGGCTCAAAAGCAAAACATCGGAACCTGGGTCAAGTTTTGAAACTAACCCTTGCCAGCATCTACACTTCCGTGTCCTCCTCGTCACGGGGCAGTCAGATGATTCCTATTCCTTATATGGCTTGCGCAAGCCCCGCGCAGCTCGTTCGCGCGAGTGATAGACGTTGAGTCGCTTCATGACGATATCGTATTCGGCTAAAGCCTCGCGTCTTCTGCCAGCAAGGTCAAACGCTTGCGCACCGCGGAGGTGGGCAATTGTGACAATTGGCGCCTCGGCCCTCGGAGCTGAAGCTGCTGCCAGAAACTCCCGCGCCGCGCGCGCTGCTTGTCCGGCTTTGAGAAGATTCTCGGCATAGATGAAATGTATGAGTTCGAGTGGCGGTACCGGAGCCCTTTGCGCGGCCTGGCTACTCAACAGTGAATCAAAGATCGCGAACGCCTCGCGCTCCATGCTCGCTGCCGCCATTTGCTTGGTTCGCCGGTCGGCAGCGGCTTGCAAGACAAGCGCATCGGCCTCCGCGAGTTTAAAGAGGTAGCTGCGCGGGTATCTGGCAGTAAGGTCCCGGGCATGCGCCAGAGCCTCCGTGTATCGCTTCTCGCGTTTGTAAAGTATGACCAGAATAAGCTTGGAGATGTAACGCTCCAGACGCCCCTCACGCCCGACCCGCTCAAGAGTTTCCAGGCCGCGCCTTTTCGAGCCGTGCACGTTCACGATTGCCGCTAGCACTTTGATTGGCAGGGACAAGGAGCCCACAGTGTAATCATACAAACCGATACTCAATTCCGCGTCGTGAAAGTTAGAATCAAGTTTAAGCAAGTCCCGCTGTTTGTCGACGCCGCTTGAGGCGTCGCGTACAGCTCCGACAACACTACCTTCTAGAGTTCCTTTGAACGCTGCGCTCAAACCCAGCGTCTTGCCGAGAAAATAGAGCGCTTCCGGCTCGCGCGAATTGCGCTGAAGGCGCGCGTTCGCCAGGAGTCTGGCTTGCCGCATCAAGGACTTGAAGCGCTGCACTGTGTCTGGGTCCACTTTCTCATCGGCGTTTCCCCCGAACGTCTTTGAACCGGAAAGATTTGAGAGCAATGGCAGCAGACGGTTTGGCTTCGTTAGAGTTCGCAAGAACAGATTGGCGGCGAGATAGTACGGGCCTGCTGGATGGTCCGGAAATCTTTGTCTCACTTCTTCAAAGCGCTTGCCCGCCTCTTCAAAATCAAGGTTGTACATCGCATCAATGCCTTGGTTAAATGATTCATCGGACAACACTCGGTCGGCTGCGCTTGTTTGTGAGGTTGACGTTTGCTGCGCGCGCGTACTGATGGGCAGGGCAAGTAGCAGGAGCGCAAGAAGAATACAAGTCTGGTGTTTCATCTCAGTGCCTGCCACGCTTAAATCGAAAATGAACCAGCTTTAAAGGACAGCGGCGCAAATCAACGTCGAATTGAGCATTCCCGCGTAGACAATAGACATGTGACCCGGTCAGTGGCAATCACATCAGCCGGCAATCGGCACTGAACGAAGACGGCGACTATTTATTAGGCGCAGCGGAAGGCCCATCAGGTCGGAGCATTTGTTGGAGAGATTGGTGAAGTTCTGAAGGGGCTGAAGCCGGGCCGCAAAACATCCGACGAAATCACAATCTTCAAATCTCTTCGCCTGGCCATCGAGGATCTAGCCTGCGGCGGAGCACGTCTATCAAAAGGCTGAGAAGCAACGGCTCCGCACCTGCCTGGAGTTCTGATCCAAAGTTCCCCCAATCCGCAATCCCCAATCCCCAATCCGCAATCTCTTCGCCCTTCGCCCTTTGCCCTTCGCCCTTTGCTCTTCCCCCTTCCCCCTTTGCCCTTTGCCCTTCGCCCTTTGCTCTTCCCCCTTTCCCCTTCGCCCTTAACGTTTAAATAAGCGCCACGGCGTCACGTCTTCGCATAATCCCCGGGGCTTCGACGACGGCGTACACACCCGCACAGGGAAACTGACCGGCATCGCCAACTTGAAGCCTGTTGTGCCGAGCGAGCGTCCTGAGGATCTCTGTGTCTTTGGGGAGTTCGTCCTGGGCCAACGTGGTCATCACACATCTCGAGTCTGGCAGCGCTACTTTGAGTCGTACCTCATCGCCTATCATCAACTCGCGGCCTACCCAGTCGTTCTCGACGAATCCAGCTTCGGTAGCGCCGATGATCACATTCATCCGGAAGCGACGCTGGTCAAAGCGGCTCTGCGGCTGAAGTTCACCTAACCGCTCGAGTGTAGACGTCGATAGAACGGTAACCGGAAACAGATCGAAGAACGAGCCCACAGGAACGGGGGAGTCAAGGCCGGCCTCGGCGAAGAAGGCGGAGCCGAGCTTTTGTTCCCTGACTGTGTTTCGGTGACCGGCAGGATCCAGATCCCCAAGATCAGGGTGATACATGTCGATTGTGAAATCGTCCGGCGCAGCCCTGGCCAGCGTCACGTCTCTGCGAAAGTAGGCTGATAGGATGCGATCGACGTCATTCGAGTCACTGGTCACCGAGGTGCCGCTCGGCAGGTCGATGCGCACTGGCGGCAGCTCACGCCCCAATTGTGGTGGCTTGACAAAAGCCGCCCGGCAACCAAACATATCTGGAAACAATTTCACGCTTTTTGCACTCACGACCTTGCCTGTATCTGCTTCGATGAGCGCGTATCCACGGTCACCCACGAGACCCCGTGGTGTGAGTTCTGCCACTGAGAGTTGCTCCCCCTTCATGGATTTGACCGGGAACCTCCAAAGCCCCGATATGGACCCAACTACTTTGCTTTCCATGTTTGTTCCTCCCTGGTCATTGAAACCGCGCGACGACGATTTCTCGACGTCGACGGGATGGTCAGATGACGCTCTTTGTGGTCATCCCTTGTTGAAGCTGATTCTGATAGTCCGACTGCGAAGTAGTCTCGCGACTCGCGATGACGCCATCGACGCCAATCTGCCAGACCTCGAACCCACTAATGCGAACGCTTTGTCCTCTTTGAAAGGCAGCACCGACTGAGACCAGAACTGGACTTCGGTGCACCGATTTTTGCACATGGCGGCACGATTCTGTCACATCCCCAATCCAATCCGCCATTCCCATCCCCAATCCAAAACAGAATCCCCAATCAGCAATCCGCAATCCGCAATTCCCAATCCCCAATCCGCAATCCGCAATCCGCAATTTCTTCCCCTTTCCCCTTTGCCCTTCCCCTTTGCCAGTTGACAAGCCGTGACCTCGAATCCTAACATATGCATAAGATTGCGAATGTGCAATCCTGCAACTATGCGACTACCTAATCCTATTCCGGTGACTGCATTTAAGGTAGGCCGACCACCGTTACCCTCCAATCTACACTTTGCTCTTGGGCCCTTTGCTCTTTGCCCTTTGCTCTTTGCCCTGCTCTTGGGCCCTTTGCTCTTGGCCCTTTGCTCTCTGTTAGAAATGACCAAATGATTGGAAAGTCCGGATGAGACAACAACTTAGCAACTTCAAAGCGGAGTTCTTCAAAGCATTGGCCCATCCATTGAGAATATCTATTCTCGATGCTCTGCGGGAAGGTGAGCTGACGGTCAACGAGATCAGTCAGCGGTTTGATGTAGAACCCGCAAACGCTTCGCAGCAGCTTGCTGTGCTGCGGAACAGGAATATCGTGATGACTCGCAAAGACGGTCCCAACGTCTACTACTCGGTAAGCGATAAGAGCATCTTCAAGCTGCTCGATGCCGCCAAGGAGATCTTCAGTCACCACCTGACTGGTGTGAGAAGCATGCTGGAAGAGATTCACGCACCCACTCCGGGCGCAAGCGCAAGGGAAGCTGGACGAAAAAGAGTAGAGGGGTCTCGGCCGTAAGCCACAAGGAAACCGAAACGATGGAAATGTCTACACTACAAGACAATAAAAGCGCCGTGAAACACGTTGCTAAAGTGACTTCAGGCACGAACACCGACAGGCAGGTGAAAATTTTATGCGAGCGGCTACTCCGCACTCACCCTCAAAGTGAACCGCTTTTGAAGCGGCTGCTTGCGCGGTCGCAGCGCGAGCGCACTACCAGCGCCTTCGCCGCTATTCGGGATGGGCGCTGTTCGGCGTGCAACATGACGGTGGCCAGCGCGCGGCTTCAAAAGGCCAAGGCTGGCGAGTTCATTAACTGCGCGAACTGCATAACCTTCCTTTACTACGAGAAGCCTTAGCGCGATGAATTCGAGACTCGCGTTTGGACTCACAGTAGCAAGATCCAAAATCCACGGAAAGGGATGTTTCGCCACAATTCCCTTCCGCCAGAACCAACAGATCGCCGAGTACGTGGGAGAGAGAATCTCTTTGGCGGAGGCTGAGCGCAGACGTCGCGCCTCTCGGAAACAACATATCTGTGATGTTGACGGTGAATGGGCGATTGACGGGAACCGGGGCGGCAACGGCACGCAGTACGTCAATCACTCGTGCGAGCCGAACTCATACGTGCGCGTTTCAGAGGGGCGGATCTTTCTCCATGCGCTCAGAGAGATAGCTCCTGGCGAAGAGATCACTACGAATTACTTGTACGAACTTTCCTCTGATCAGATCAAGTGCCGCTGCCTGACGGCGGCCTGTGGAGAAACGGTCAGCCTCGCGGAGCATTCCGGCAATACTCTTGTAAGTAAGGAGCCAGACTAATTTCAGGATGTCACTTTTCGCAAAAATTTGGCGAACGCCTGTGGTGACGGAGCCTCTCAATGTGGAGGCCGACATCGCAATTATCGTGCGGCAAATAGACGAGCGCGCCCGCCGACTTTTTGGTCGATCGCTTCACATTCGTGAGGTTGATGCCGGCTCCTGCAATGGCTGCGAGTTGGAGATCAGCGCGCTCGCTAACCCTTACTACGATATGGAAAGGTTCGGACTGCATTTCGTCGCTTCGCCGCGCCACGCTGATTGCTTGCTCGTTACCGGTCCGGTAACCCGCAACATGGCCGAACCACTCAGGCGCACTTACGAGGCCACTCCCAATCCAAAAATTGTGATAGCGATCGGTGATTGCGCCAACACCTGCGGCGTGTTCAAGGACAGTTATGCCGTGGTCGGCGGCGTTGACCAAGTGATCCCCGTCAACGTGTTTGTGCCCGGTTGCCCACCAGAGCCGGTCGACATCCTGCAGGGCATCCTGTCTGCAATCAACCGGCTCCCTGCAAAGTGAGACGCGTCTTTTATCAATCGAGTAAAGCAATGACCGTCTACTTTACTGAAGCATGCTGACTCTATTTATAGTCACGGTCTCGGCGTACGTCCTGGGCATGCTCGCCGCGCTCTTTAGCGGACGTAGCGCGATTGGACGCGGACTTGTGGCTGCGGGCGCGGCAGTTGGTTCGATCGCTGGGTTGGCGCTGGGAGTTGTCGTCATCACTTCTGGGATTCCGTTCGCATTGGCTTCGACGCGGTTTCTTCCTCTCACTGGTGTCGCTCTCCGACTCGACGGAATGGGCGCGTTCTTCCTCGTCGTGGTCGGTCTGGTCGGTTGTGCCGCTTCGATTTACGGCTTTGGATATTCGGCCCAGTATGCGGGGCGTTATTCACTCCGTACTTTGGGAGTGATGTTAAACCTGTTGCTGTTGACGCTGACCTTCCAGGTCATGGCCGACAATGCTCTAACCTTTCTCGTTCTCTGGGAAGCGATGTCGCTCACCGCTTACTGGCTGGTCGTAACCGAGCATGACCAACGCGGTACGGTACGCGCAGGTGTGTGGTATCTCGCGATGACACACGCCGGATTCGCGGCGCTGATAGCAATGTTTCTGCTCCTTTCCAGCACCGATCTGACAACTTCATTCGCGTCCATGCGTGCGGGCTCGGCGTTGCTTTCGCCAGCCGCGCGAAACGCAGTCTTCTTGCTCGCCCTCTTTGGCTTTGGCGCCAAAAGCGGAATCATCCCTCTACATGTATGGCTGCCGATGGCCCATCCCGTGGCGCCAAGCCACGTCTCGGCGATCCTATCCGGCGTGGTAATCAAGATGGGGATTTACGGACTGCTACGGATACTTCTCGACATAATGGGAGGAGGGCCAGCCTGGTGGGGCGGCGTTGTGCTCGGCGCGGGCGCGGTGTCGGCATTGCTCGGAGTGCTTTACGCACTGATGGAGCACGACCTCAAACGCCTGCTGGCTTATCACTCGGTAGAAAACATCGGCATCATCCTAATGGGAATGGGCGCTGGGTTGATCTTTCACAGTTACGGACTAATGACGCTGGCCGCGCTGGGTTTCATCAGCGGCCTTTATCACACAATCAACCATGCGAGCTTCAAGGGCCTGCTGTTTCTGGGTGCTGGTTCCGTACTTCACGCGACGCGCACGCGGAACATGGAGGAGATGGGCGGGCTCATTAAAATCATGCCCTGGACAGCTCTCTTTTTCCTTGTCGGGGCAGCCGCCATATCAGCACTCCCTCCTCTGAATGGGTTCGCATCAGAATGGTTGGTCTTTCAATCTCTGCTCGGCGGCTCCAATATTCCGACCCCCGAAGTGGCGATCGTGATGCCTATTGCCGTCGGGATGCTCGCCTTGACGAGCGGACTGGCGGCGGCCTGCTTCGTTAAAGCATTCGGTATCACGTTCCTCGCCATCCCGCGTTCGCCCGAGGCCGAGCACGCACATGAGTCACCACGTCCGATGCTCGCAGGGATGGCCTTGCTGGCGCTCGCCTGCATCGCTCTGGGACTTGCGCCATTCGTTGTGGTGCCGGCGCTCGGACGCGTACTGGTAGGACTTGGTGGCCTGCCGGACACTCATGCAGTCTTTTCATTCAACCTATACCTGGTTACTCCCAGTAATTTTGCCATCATGTCACCCACTCTTGTCGCGCTCGGCCTACTCGCGGTCTTGGGTCTCGTACCACTGGTGATGCTGCTTTTCAGAGCGAACTGGCGCTTGCGCGTGGGTGACTCGTGGGGCTGCGGCCGGGTGGGCCAGACTCCGAGGATGGAATACACAGCTACGGCCTTTGCCGAACCGTTGCGACGAGTATTCGCAGAACTCTACCGCCCGACCAAGGAACTGAGCATAGACTTTCATCCGGATTCGAAATACTTCGTTCAGTCGATCGAGTATCGGAGCGAGATCACACCCTGGTTCGAGAAGGCGTTGTATGGACCACTGCTGTGGTTCATTCGGCTTTCCGCCGCGACCGTGCGACGAATGCAATCCGGATCCGTGCACATGTACCTCGTCTACGTGACCGTCGCACTATTGATACTCCTATTGATCGCAAGGTGGTCGTAGAAATGAGCGGTTACTTTCTTGAGATAGGTCAGGCCCTGGTGGCGCTCGCCTTGGCTCCCGGCCTGGTGGGATTTGTGCGTTGGTGGAAAGCGCGGCTGCAAGGGCGTCGCGGGGCGCCGCCCTTGCTACCCTACTACGATCTGCGAAAGTTGTTTCTCAAAGAAGTAATCATCTCAAACAATGCTTCGTGGCTCTTCCGCTTTACGCCCTATCTGGTTTTCTCCAGCACGCTCGCGGTTACGCTTCTTATCCCTCTTGTCGCCGCACCGCTTCCGTTCGATCGCATAGGTGATCTACTACTGGTCGTCTACTTGCTGTTGCTCGGTACTTTTTTTCTCGCACTGGCAGGCCTCGATCCAGGCACAGCCTTTGGCGGCATGGGGGCGAGCCGCGAAATGACGGTCGCCGCCATTGCCGAACCGACAATAGCACTCTCAATCTTTGGGCTCGCCCTCGGAGCCGGTTCAACTAACCTCGGCCGAATTGTGGAGCAGACGCTAGCGCACCCCGGAGCTGCAATTAGTCCCGGCCATCTCTTAGGTTTCGCCGCGCTGTTTATAGTCATGCTTGCTGAAACGGGACGACTGCCTGTAGACAACCCCTCCACACACCTGGAGCTAACGATGATTCACGAGGCAATGACTCTCGAGTATTCAGGGCGATACCTGGCGCTCATCGAATGGGCCGCCGGCTTGCGTCTGCTTATCTTCTTCTCACTGCTCGTCAATATGTTTACACCCTGGGGTGTGGCCACGTCGCTTACCCCGGCTGCCCTCGGCCTCGCAGTAATCGTCCTCATCTCCAAACTTGCGGCGCTGGGTCTGCTGGTGGCCTTGCTGGAAACACGCATCGCCAAGCTAAGGCTTTTTCGTGTGCCAGAACTGCTAGCCGTTTCATTCGTGCTGGCGCTTCTGGCCGTAACATCGTCCTTCCTGTTGAGGTAGTCGCTGTGGACAGTAACCTTTTCGCCCAACTCTCCGCGCTCGGTTCGAGCCTCGCGTTGCTCGCAGGGATTGCTTTGCTTTGGAGGCGCAGTCTTGCCTCTTACGTGCAAGCTTTTAAGTGGCAGTCGCTTGTGCTCGCGGCTATGTTCTTTATGGTCGGCTACTTCGGACACGACCCAGAACTCTACGCGATGGGTGTCTTCTTCTTTGTGTTAAAGGTGATCTTCATTCCCAGATACCTCCGCCGCCTGGAGCAGCGGGTGGGCGCCGAGCGTGAGTCGCAGCCCTACGTCAACATCGCGACTTCGCTGATCATGTCTGGGCTACTCGTGTTGCTGGCCTACGCCGTGACGCGCCCGTTGGTGGCAGTGAGCAGGCTCCCGACGCGCAGCGCGCTGCCACTGGCGATGGGGCTGATCTTCGTCGGCCTCCTCGTCGTCGTCACTCGACGAAAGGCGCTCACGCAGGTGGTCGGCTTCCTGGTGCTTGAAAACGGAATTGCCCTCCTCGCCATGCTGGGCACCTACGGTATTCCGCTGATTATCGAACTTGGCGTCTTTCTCGACGTGTTGATGGGCTTTCTGGCGATGCAGGTCTTCGTTTACAACATCCACGGAACCTTCGAATCGATGGACGTAGAGCAACTGAGTCAACTGAAACACTAGCACCCTACATGAACTTTCTTCTCCTACTACTACCGTCGCTGCTCAGTGCGCTACTTGCGATCCTCGTGCGTCCTTTCCGCTCGTGGGTCTCCTGGACAAACGCACTCGTCTCGCTTGTAGCCTTCGCGGCGGCATTCAACTTCGCTGGCCATGCAGTAACTGGAACTGCCGTCTCAGTTTTCGGGCCTGGGGAGTTTCTCCGGGCGGACGGCCTCTCGGCGCTACTCATGCTCCTGGTCACTGGAGTCGCAACGCTCACGCTGTTCTTCAGCCCTGGATTGGGCCGCCAGACGCGTTACGATCAATCCCAACTCCGCCGTTATCACATCTTCATCAACCTGTTTATAGCTTCAATGCTCCTAGCCGTGGCTGCCAACAGCGTGGGTATCATGTGGGTCGCTATCGAGGCGACAACAGTCTTCTCTGCCCTGATTATCCCGCTCAGACTTACGAAAGAGTCGGTGGAAGCTTCGTGGAAGTATATTCTGATCGGCTCGGTCGGCATTGCCCTGGCCTTCACTGGAACTGTCTTGAGTTATTTCGACTTCGTGGCGCTCTCTGGCCGAGTTGAGAACGCAATGAACTGGCCGGTGCTGCGAGCAACGGCTCCCTTGCTGCACCCTGAGGTCATGCGAATTTCGTTCGTCTTCATCCTCGTCGGCTACGGTACGAAAGCCGGCATCGCTCCCATGCATACCTGGAAACCTGACGCCTACGGCGAATCACCCTCATCGCTTGGGGCACTGATGTCTTCCGCGCTTTTTGCGGTGGCGATCTATGCGATTCTTCGCTGGAAGATGGTTGTCGATGCGTGCGTTGGCGGTCACTTCGCCAGTAACCTTCTGCTCGCGGTCGGTCTGCTCTCAATCCTAATTGGCTCACTCAGCCTCGTGCTGGTGCGGAACTATAAAAGGATGCTGGCTTATTCGAGCGTTGAGCACGCCGGCCTGATTTGTCTGGGGCTGGGCCTTGGGCCACTTGGAGTATTTGCCGCCTTACTACACCTCGTAAACCACACGGCTGCCAAGTCGATGATGTTTTTCCTGGTTCGAGGGATCGAGGCAAAGTACCTCTCGCCGCTGATTAAAGATGTGCGCGGGATGCTCCGGGTGATGCCGTGGAGTGGGGGGCTGTTTGCTGCGGGAACGTTAGCGCTTATTGGACTTCCTCCTTTCGGAATTTTCATTTCGGAGTTTGCCCTCTTTCGTGCCGGTTTTTCCACGCAGCACCACTGGCTGATGGGAACGGCACTCGCGCTGTTGGCCGTCGCCTTCGTTTCCTTTATCAGCCAGCTGAACAAAATGCTCTACGGCCCTGTGCCCGTGGATGTCAGTGTTGGCGAGGTAGATGGCTGGGGTTGGATGATGCCGCTGCTCATCCCACTGTCCGTGCTCGTCGTGCTTGGCCTGATTTTGCCCGCTCCGCTAGCAGCGTTACTCAACCAGATCATGGAGATCGTTTCCAAATGAGTGACCTATCTCAGTTGCAGAGCGCCATCGCGCGAAACCTCGATCGCCGCGTTCACAAAATTCTCATCACTCGCGGCAACGAACTCCATTGCCAAATTGAGCGCGGCGCTGCGCCCAGGCTCGCCGGCCTGCTGCGCGCCCAGTTCCACGCTGAACTAATCCTAATGGTCGCCAACGACCGCCGAGCCGATAAGGGCGTTTTCGAAATGCATTATCTTTTCGCAAACGCTCGGGAGAACTGGTTCCTACATGCCACTGAAGAACTCGCGCCGGAAGAGCCCATTATCTCCCTGGCAACCTTCTACTATCCGGCGTCTCGTTTCGAACGTGAGATCCAAGACTTATTCGGTATTCAAGCGATCGGTCATCCGGACCCGAGACCTCTGGTGCGGCATGCGTTCTGGCCCAAAGATTATTTTCCGCTGCGCAAGGACGCCGTGCCGCCGGAACACTTTGAGGACGATGGCACGCCGTTCCCGTTCAAGCCAGTCGGCGGCGAGGGTGTCTACGAAATTCCTGTCGGGCCCGTGCATGCCGGCGTCATCGAGCCAGGCCACTTTCGCTTCAGCGTGATCGGCGAGACCGTCATCGACCTCAAGATCCGCCTTTACTTTACGCACAAGGGAACGGAGAAACTGTTCGAAGGACGCTTACCGGGCGATGGTGTGGAGCTGGCCGAACGCATCTCGGGCGACACAACAATTGGCCATTCTCTCGCCTACTGCCAGGCCCTTGAATCCCTTAGCGGAACGGAAGTTCCCAGCCGCGCCCGTTATCTCCGGGTCATCCTGCTCGAGATGGAGCGGCTCTACAATCACATTGCTGACTTCGGAGCGATTGCCAACGACACCGGTTTCGCGATCGCACACGCGCACTGCTCCCGTCTGCGCGAGCGGCTGCTGCGCTTGAACAAACTCCTGACTGGCAATCGCCTCCTGCGTGGTGGAGTCGTCCCCGGCGGTGTCCGTTTTGATTTGCCGGATGGACTCGATCTCCCGGCCGAACTCTATTCAATTCTGAGTGACTTCAATGAGGTCGTTGACATCAGTTTGAAGAACACGATCTTGATAGACCGGCTTGAGGGCACGGGCTGTCTGACGAAGCAGACCGCAGTCGATCACGGTACGCTCGGCTATGTCGCGCGCGCCTCGGGAGTGGACATAGACATTCGCCGAGATCACCCATTTGCGACCTACGACGAGCTCGACTTTCAAGTGCCGGTCCGGGAAAGCGGGGATGTCTACGCGCGGACTATGATGAGAGTGGATGAGGCAGCGCAGTCCGTAGCCCTGATCCGGCAGGCGTTCAAGCGCCTGGCTCCTGGACCACTTGCCGCGCCACTGGGGCCGTTGCCGGCTTTTGAACCTGCGTTCGGCATCGTAGAGGGCTGGCGCGGCGCCATCATCCACTGGATCATGGTTGATGACGAAGGAAAACTGTATCGTGTGAAGATCAAGGATCCGTCCTTCGTCAACTGGCCCGCGCTTTCGTTTGCATTACTTAAGAACATCGTCCCGGATTTTCCCCTGTGTAATAAGTCGTTTAACCTGTCGTATTCCGGAAATGATCTTTAGGGGTGGAGAGAGGTGATTGATTGTTTAATCTATAAATTGAAGGTTAGTTTAAACTTTAAGTTAGCAATGCAACAGGTCTTTTTCACCAAGTGCAGAAACCAAGGAGATTGAACGATATCTGTTTGGCCAAGCTTGGAGCTTAAGGTCGAGCAACAACAACCGGATGTGCGTCGGCCTCGCGCCGATAGAAAACTCTCGGCCGCTGGACACTACGCAGCGCACCTGCATCAGTGTCAGCAAACTTTATTACCAGTTCCAACTGTCTGCCCAGGCATCGATGACTAGCAGCAGCTGACCTGCGTCCAAACCTTCGAAAGCCGCTTCCAGGTCGCGATCGGAAATACTGTGGTTCAAGACGACTTGGAGGCGACGCTGGTCCAATGCCATGCGCGCACCAACATAGCTAAGGTCATGCGGGATCAGATAGAAGCGATTCTGCTGCGCCGTGCCGTGTCCCGCGAAAAATAAGATCACTATATCTTCGGGCTGAACCTGACCGGCAAGCGTGATAAGTGATTCAATAATATTGGCTCTGGTGGCAGCTTTATCAAACAGCGAGATGATTTTGATATCGCGGTAAATGCCAAGTCTCCTCTGTTGAATCTGCATTTCTGCCGCGAAATCCCGAGCATCGGCAACAGCGTAGCGCAGGTTGTACTCGGCGTTTGCATATTCGTTGATCCCAATTGCCAGAATGTATGCTACGCCCGACTGCCTCAGTCCCGCTGCGCCCGTGATCGTAAGCTCGGTGTCGGCACTCTTGATGTTGTCGCGATTGAATGCATACGCAGTGAAACGATTCTCTCCGGCGACAATGGGAACTGTTGCTTCTACTGTGGCAGTGGTCTGCCCTTTTAGCACATCACCCCGCCAAACCCTCACGAGCGAGCCGTTACGAAAGAGTCGGACATCCTGCGCACCTGCTGGAGCATCGGCGACTTCGATCTTGACCCTAACCTTGCGCGCAGAGATGCCGGTCGTCGGAATCTCTTCGCCCGTTGACACAGAAAGCATCAAGTGAGGTTGGCGGCGGTCCTTGCTTGAAATGTCTTGAGGCGGCTTTAGACGTTTCCCTGCGGAGATCTCTGCCAGCAAGCCGGGATAGTAGAATTCGTTGAAGAATATTTCGACAGGAGCGACATCGTAAAGATTCGGCGAAAAGCGCCACAGGATTTTGCTCCACGCTGCAGGCGAACCATCAAACACGCCATCGGCCGTAATGGCAAGCCAATCCTCGCCGTCAATGGCAACCAGACTAGCCAGCTCTCTCTTTGTTGATACGTCCCACCACTTGATCGTCTTATCAGCACTTGAGCTCAGCAATGTCTTTCCATCACTACTGAAGGCGGCTGAACCAACATCATCGCCGTGCCCTTGGAGAATACCCAGTTGTGTTCCATTTGAGATGTCCCACAGCTCTATATTCTTGTCGCGGCCGCCACTTGCTAAGGTTTTGCCGTCGGTGCTCAGGATTGAAAAAAAGAAGTATCCATTACAATGGGGATATTCTTCCAAGGACTTGAAGAGCTGTCCGGTAGCAACGTTCCATAGTTTGATTGCGCACAGTGTGACAATTAGGAGATTCTTACCATCTCCGCTGAATGCCAGATAGATTGATCCTCCGTCCATACGGATGTCGTGCAATTCCTTGCCAGTGGAAACGTCCCAAAGCTTCTTATCGCTAAAGTCCGAACTTGCCAGCGTTTTCCCGTCGGGGCTAAAGACTACTTTGGTTACCTCTTCGGAGTGGCCGGTCAATGTTCGCAGCTCTTTTCCGGTTTGAACCTCCCAAACTCTTACACTCTTATCGCTGCTGGCAGTCGCCAGCAACTTTCCGTCGTGATCAAAAACTATGGAGTTCACGACCCCCGAATGACCGGCTAACGTATGCAATTCAGCGCCTGTCGCGACACTCCACAGCTTGACCGTGCCATCCACACTCGCGCTGGCGAGGGTCTTATTATCAGCGCTGAAAGCTACAACGCGAATCTCGCTTGTATGTCCCTTGAGTACGCGTAGTTCTCTGCCCGTGCCGGCATCCCACAGCCGGATCGTACGATCGTCGCTTCCAGTAGCGATCACCTTACCGTCGGGGCTAAACATCGCGTCATAGACCTTATTCGCGTGCCCCTTGAGCAATCGGAGCCCTCCACTGTTTGCGAGATCCCACAGCCTGGGAGTGGTTTCACTTTGATTGAAGCTGAGCGCCGCTTTGCCGTCAAAGCTCAAAGATACGAGCCCGGGCATCTGAGCATGTCCTGACAACGAACGCAGTTGTTGGCCTGAGGAAACGTCCCAGAGCCTGATTGCCCCATCAGGACCGCCGCTGGCTAGCGTTCTTCCGTCGGGGCTAAATACAACTGACCTGGGCGAGCCCGCGTCCACCTTGAGGGTCCGAATCTGCTTACCCGTCTGCGTATCCCAAAGGGCCAGTGTCTTGTAGCCAGTACTGGCCATGATTCTTTTGTCTGCTGCGAACGCTACAGCATAAGAGCCTTCGGTTTCTCCCGATGCTGAGAATATGCCTTTCTGCCCGATATCAAGGAGTCGAACTTCGGTAGTAAAAACCCCACTCCTAACATCCTCCCGTCGTTGCTGAACGTGAGGGTTCTCACCGTCGTTAAGGCCTGCAACGTTTGCAGTAACTTACCCGTAGCGACGTCCCACAACTTGATGGTTTCATCAGCGCTTCCACTCGCCAGCGTCTTGCCGTCGGGGCTAAAGGCTACTGCATGGACTGTTTCTGTGTGGCCGTTAAATGTTCGCAGTTCTTTGCCGTTGGTGATGTCCCAGAGCTTGACCTGCTTGTCGAAACTTCCGCTGGCCACGATCTTGCCATCAGGGCTAAAGGCTACAGACCTCACCGTATTCTCGTGTCCTTCAAAACTACGTAATTCGAGACCAGTTGCTATGTCCCAAAGCTTCACTGGCGCGTCACGGCTTCCGCTTGCGAGAGTCTTGCCATCAGGACTGAACGCCACGCTGAACACGTCCAAATCATGTCCTCTGAAGGTCCGTAGCTCTGAACCAGTGGATACGTCCCATAGATTGATCGCTCCGCCACCGGCACTTGCGATTAATTTGCCATCACTGCTGAAGCTGACAGATTCGACTGAGAGATGACCTGATTGCACAATGAGCTCAGGCCTCTGAGGAGAGGTTGAGACCGAAGCCTCAGACCGCTGAGCAAGAACGGTGACCGAACCAAGGAAGCACAAGAGCGTGGCGCTAAATCTAGGAAACCGTAGCAAGTCGAAACCAATAGAGGCGAGATCCAGGAAGCCGGACCGCCTTGAAATCAATAAGCGGGTGATCCGGGAAACCGGAGCACGTTGAAATCAATAAGCTGGCTGGCGGATTTAGAAAACCGGACCGCGTCGAAACTATAGTGGTGAGATCCAGGAACCGGAGCACGTTGCAAACGTTAGAAGCCGAATCTGGAGGCTCTGACCGGCTCGGGCCGAGCCTTAGCCGACTCTAACACAAACCGGCACTTCTTGAGCAGATAACCTCAAGTTCTCACTGAGTGGTCTAGTTGGTTAATGACATAAGGGCAGGGATATCTCCGAGTGTTTTTGAATCCGCAATCCGCAATCCGCAATTCGAAATCGCCTTTGCTCTTCGCTCTTTCCCCTTAGCTCTTTGCTCTTCGCTCTTTGCCGTCCGTATAATGCACACTTGTGGCGGGGTAGCTCAGCTGGTCAGAGCGTGGGATTCATAATCCGAACCCGCGTAAATTTTTAACCCTTTTGACGAAAACAGGTTGCAGCCACAGCGGTTTTTCACGGGTTTTTGATAATTCTATATAAAACTTCACCGCTTACCGATCCACTTATCTAAATTCCCGTCACAATAGCGTCACAAACCACCCTCGCCTAACTATCCGCCGCTGCGGTGGGATGGCTGACGGGCACTGTGCTTCATTCGAGACGGTCAGGCGCGGTTTATTTCACGCAAGGGTAACTCTCTTAATGAACGCTTCCCTGAGTTGCGCGACGTGGCGAAGTCAGTCAAGGCCCCGCCGGGCGATCCTCGACGGCGAGATCGTGGCATTAGATGAGCAAGGGATGCCGTGTTTCGACCGGCTACAGTTTCGCAAAGGCAGGCCGTGCTCGATAGTTTACACGCATTCGATTTGCTCTACCTCGACGGTTCAACCTGACACAATGCCCTCTACTTGCTCGCAAGAAAGCACTCAAGAAAATTCTACCGAAGCGCAACACGGGCAGGGTGAGGTTTACCGATCACATCGCTGACCGAGGCGAGCCGCTATTTGAGCAGATCGAGGCGCTAAAGCTTGAGGGCATGATGATGAAGCGCAAGGATAGCGTATATGCCTTTAGGCGGTCGCGTGACTGGCTCAAAGTGAAAACCGTCGCCGGGCGACTGGTTATGCAATAGCGGATCGAAACTTGGGAGCGTAAGTAGTTGATTTGATCGCCACGGTGTGCATGGAAACGGGAAGCGGAATCCCAACCGGCTTCCCTTTCCTTTTGTTTACAGACTTGTGGATTTTTCGTTGACCACTTTTTTGACCGCTTACACATAGCGGCCTGCCGACCTTGGGGTTATGAATCAATAACCACCGCTACTGAGTTTCATCATAGACCGCATAACCCAGTAGAACCAGAGCGGACTGCACCCAATCGAATGCTTTATGTGCCTCATGCGCTATATATTCTTCATGAAGTCTGGCAAGAGTCTGGCAAGGAACGAACGTCTAAACTCTCTGTCGATTTCGCCCAAGGCTCAGATTTGATTCGAGCGAGAAAAACCACACAGGATTATTCCAAGGGATTTTAAGTCCGGTTCAAAGCTACCTAACTCATTCTAATACTCATTACCAAGCAGTATTTACCGACGTTTCAGCCGTCAAAGCAGGCTACGTCTGGCTTGGCACCGGCACGTAACCCCCTCATCTTCTCCTCATCTTTCAAGGTCATTTCCCCTGCCGAACAACCAAGAAGCTCAATCAGAAGGTGCCCGAGATCGTCGGGAGGAGGACGCGCTCGGGCCTTAAGGGTGGCGTTTAGGACTGTTATGATTTGCGTGTCTCAGTGATAGTGACCATTACCTCTGATTGTCTCGCAACTTGACGCGCAGAACCTTACCGGACTCGTTACCATTTGTCGTCACTACAGCAACCCTTTCGGGGGCCCCGCCGTGCTTTGCAAGCTGCCGGGCGAGCGAGCGCTCTTTATGCGACTTTAGCAACTCGCGGCCGCTCCCCCAGCTGGAATTCCAGACCTCAGCAAGAAAGTATTGATCTCCGTAACGCCGAAAGACCACCTTTGATTGCTTCTGTATGTCCAGCTTTTCGACGTTTTGGGCCAGAGCAACGACGCGATTTTTGCCGAAGGTTTCGTGTAGTACTACTGCGCCCGATTGCCAGATCCGTCCCACCTTGTACTTACCGGCTGGGAGCGTCTTGCTGCCAACGGAAAAATTGAAAGGTATAGTCACTCGAAACTGATAGTCAACCTGTGCGTTCGCTGAAATGGCTGTGAGTGCCCCCAGAACGCTCAGCATGACCAGTCTTTTCAAAGTTTGAATTCGCATAACATCTCCTTTTGAGCTCTTCTTTTAGGGGCCGCGGTGGAAGCTCACCGGAGGACCGCATTTTACTTGGGTGGACGTGGTCACCGACCAGGTTGCTTCCCACCACAATCTGTTGCGAGGAGCCTTACACGACCTCAATCGGTACCCTCTCCTGAGCGTTTGGCCACCGATTGAATGAAACCAAGCTGGCTCTCCTCACTTCTATAAGCGGGAAGCGGAATGAAAACCTATCAGGAGGGCTACCATTGCTCAGCCCACCATGAATTTGGCAAAACCCCTTCTCTTTCGGTATCCGAGGGGGTGTATAATTTGCCCAAACACGGGGTTTGTCTCGAACAGCACGCTGCGGCGATAAGTCATTCGCCCGGCAGGAGATTAGGACGATAGAAAGAGACATGACCTCTCCTTCCCCAACATCACAGATAACCGAGCTATTAGTGGCTTGGAGCAATGGGGATCAGTCTGCCTTGGAGACATTGACGCCCCTTGTACATGGAGAACTACGGCGGCTAGCTCATCATTACATGAAACGAGAGCGACCCGGAAACACGCTGCAAACCTCGGCATTGGTCAATGAAGCTTACCTGAAGCTCATTGATCAGAAGCACGTGACGTTTAGGAACCGCAGCCAGTTCTTTGCCCTGTCCGCAACCCTTATGCGGCACATCCTGGTAGATCACGCGCGCAATCGACACTACCTGAAACGCGGTGGCAATGCCCACAAGATCTCGTTCGACGAAGCGACAGTCATTTCTGCTGAGAGATCCGCGGATTTGATCGCGATCGATGAGGCACTGAAGAAATTGACGGCTATCGACCCGCGGAAAGGCAAGGTGGTTGAGATGCGTTTCTTCGGCGGCCTAAGTGTCAAAGAAACAGCCGAAGCGCTCCATATCTCAGATGTCACCGTGATGCGGGAATGGAGCATGGCAAAGGCCTGGCTCTACAACTCGCTGAGCACCAGCGGAAGTTAACAACTTGCGATGTCATGAAGCCTGAACGCTGGCAACAACTCGATAAGCTATTCCAATCGGCGCTCGCCCGCGAGCCTGATGAACGTGCGGCGTTTCTTGATAAAGCCTGCGCTGGCGATCAGTCGCTGCGTCAGCAGGTAAACAGGCTGCTTGTTGCTCACGAGGAGGCGGGAAGCTTTATTGAGAGACCGGCCTTCGAAGTTGAGGCGCGAGGCCTCGCTGGTCAACCAAGCACCGCCGAACCTGACTTGATGGTAGGCGAACAGATCAGCCACTACAGAATCATTGCGTCACTGGGTTCCGGCGGGATGGGCCAGGTCTTTCTAGCTCAGGACACAACCCTTGGTCGCAAAGTAGCGCTCAAGCTGCTGCCTTCGGAATTCACTCGGGATACAGACCGCGTGCGTCGCTTTCAACAGGAGGCGCGTGCTGCCTCAGCGCTCAATCATCCTAACATCATCACGATCTATGAGATCGGACAGGTAAATGACCGGCACTTTATTGCTACTGAATTCATTGATGGCGAAACCCTGCGCCAGCGTGTCGGTGGTGCTCACGACCAGGCTGCGCGCGGGGGAGGCAGGGGCGACTCGGATACGCAGCTGAAATTACCAGCAGTCCTGAATATTGCCATTCAGACCGCCGATGCTCTCGCGGTAGCGCATGAAGCAGGTATTGTGCACCGTGACATCAAGCCCGAGAACATCATGGTGCGGCGGCGTGATGGCTATGTGAAAGTGCTGGACTTCGGGCTGGCTAAACTAACGGCAGGCCCAGTGGTCCAGGTCGATACCGAGGCACCCACAAAGACTCGAGTTCAGACTAGTGCGGGCCTGGTGATGGGCACTGCCAGCTACATGTCGCCGGAGCAGGCGCGTGGAGAAAAGGTAGATGCACGGACAGACATCTGGAGTTTGGGTGTGGTGCTCTACGAGATGATCGCTGGCCGCAGGCCGTTTGAAGGCGAGACGGCAAGTGATGTCATTGCAGCGATCCTCAGAGCCGAGCCGCCGCTGACCCGGTATGCGACAGATATTCCTGCCGAGCTCGAGCGGCTCGTGCGCCAGTGCCTGGAGAAGAATCAAGAGCGGCGCTACCAGACGATACGCGATCTGGCGGTGGACCTGAAACGGGCCCAACGGCTGAAGTCGGCTGAGGCGCCTCTCGACCAAGCCCCAGCGAGATCCCGCTGGCGCCGATGGGGAATGGGGGCGTGCATCACGGCCGCCCTCATTCTGGTTGCGCTGGTCATCTTTTGGTGGCTCTGGGAGAGCGATTATTTCTGGCAGAACCCGTTGGCTGGCGCTAGGATCGAACGACTGACCGATTTCGAGGGCGACGAGCAGGACCTGGCGATCTCGCCGGACGGAAGGTTGATGGCCTTTCTCTCTGATCGCGACGGGCCGTTGGATGTCTGGGTCAGCCAGATCGGCAGCGGCGATTTCACCAACGTCACCAAGGGCCAGTTTCCCACAACAGCCCCTGCCGCCACAACAATCCGCGGGGTTGGTTTCTCCGGCGATGGCGCGCAGGTTTGGATTAGCGAGGGACAGGCACCGGGACCATATGCGGTGTGGCTGGCCTCGGCCATGGGCGGCGCTCCCCGTCCTTTTCTGGACACTGGGATGGAACCTGCGTGGTCGCCTGACGGCAGCGAGATCGTCTATCACACTTTCGAGCCCGGCGATCCCATTTTCATTGCCGACCGGACGGGAAGCAATCCCAGACTGGGTTTTGCCGACGAGCCGGGTGGCCACTGCCACCACCTCACTTGGTCGCCAGATGGCCGCTTCATTTACTTCGTAAGGGGCTCTCCAACCACCGAAGAGATGGATATCTGGCGAGTTCCAGTTTCCGCAAGCGGGTCACCCTCCAAACCTGAACGAATTACCTACCACAACGCGCGAGTGGCCTACCCATCCTGGCTCGATGCGCGCACGTTGATTTACTCGGCCACGGCCGAAGATGGCTCCGGGCAGTGGTTGTACGCCGTGGATGTGGAGCGCCGCGTTCCGCACCGGGTGAGCGCCGGAATCACGGAACAGTATCTGTCGGTCGCCGTCAGCGCCATGCGCCCACGCCGGCTGATCGCCTCTGTTGCCAATCCAAGTACAAACCTCTGGACGGTCCCTGTGTCGGATCACATCCAGACCGAGGCAATGGTGAGCCGCTTCCCGGTTCCCAATACGCGCGCCCTCGGCCCACGGTACGGTTCCGACTATCTACTCTTCCTCTCTTCCAGGGGCGGCACGGACGGCCTGTGGAAGTTGGAAAAGGATGTCGTGAGAGAGTTGTGGAAAGGCAGCGACGGAGGGGTGGTAGCCCCGCCGGCCATCTCGCCCGATGGCCGCCAAATCTGTTTTTCGTACCGCAAGCAGGGGCAAACAGGCCTGTACGTAATGAACGCCAATGGCACGAATATCCGGGCCTTAGCCGAATCCTTGGAGGTGCGGGGTGCTGCCTCCTGGTCCCCGGATGGGAAGTGGGTCGCCGTCGCTGCCAACCAGAGAGAAGGTACGCGCGTGTTCAAGGTCCCGGTGGACGGTGGCCCTCCGGTTCGCCTGCTGGACACGCCTTCCTATCACGCGCTCTGGTCACCGGACGGCAGGTTCATTATCTATTGCGAACCGCTGAAAGGGGGAAACTTCTACTGGGTAGACCTGGACACCGGACAGCAGCGCCAGCTCACGGACTTGAAGACGGGGTTCGTGATCCAGAGCTTTGATGTTACGCCCGACGGCAAGCAGATCGTATTCGACCGGCTGCGAGAGAACTCCGATATCGTAATGATGGATCTGCCGCGGTGAGCCTTGACATATCGACGTGACAGAAGAAGCACTTGAATTGTCATGAACTATCGAGAACTGGGCCGCACCGGCTGGAAAGTTTCCGAGATTAGTTTTGGCGCTTGGGTCTCGTGGATGCGGCCCTCGCTAACTGGAGCTTAGGCAACACCGAAAGCCCGGGTCCTCTGTCTCAAGCACGAATCTTCCAGCCCCAGCTCACTAGAAATCATGCGAGCCTAACGCCGTTCGCTCTGTTGACCGTCGAGGCGTTCCCTGAGGCCGGCGGTCTCCTCTGTGATTAAAGGAGCTGCAGAAACTTCTCGTAACACAAATGGACGTTGCTCTTTCAAGACGGCGTAGATGCGCGTCGTCAACTTGCGCGCGACCGCGACGATGGCTTTGCGCGCCGCGACTTTCTTTGGGTGCCGCTGATACACGCGGTCATAGAACTCGCGCAGTTCGGGATCTTTTCTAATAGTCACCCAGGCGCTTTGAATCAACTTGTTGCGCAGCCGACTGTCACCCGCGCGGGTAATCTCACCGCGATTCTGTTTGTCGCCGGTCGAATGCTCGCTCGAGACTAGGCCGAGAAAGCCGGCTATCTGCCGCACGTTGGTAATCAGAGCAGGATCACGCAGGCACGCGGCCAGATGAGTGGCCACGATCTCGCCAATGCCGGGAAGACTTTTCAGCCAGGCGATCGATTGTCGTAGTTCCGCATCGTTTTTACAGTAGTGACGGATCTGCTTTTGCGCCGCCGCGGCCGCGTTGAAATGAAAATGCAGCGTGCCGATCAGTTGGTCCAACTTAAAGCGCACCGTCTCCGAGCAAGGCAGCTCCAGCAACTCATCCAGCACTCGTGCTGACCACTGCTTCTCTTTGCCGTCGTCCGAAGGAAACGTGATGCCTTCATACAGCAGCAATGCCTTGATGCGGCATTTGCTCGCCGTTAACTGCCCGACCTGCGTGTCGCGCAGCTGCACCAGATGACGCAGCTCGCGATACTTTGGCGACGGCACATGGATACTTTTCAGTTCGCCACCGCGCAAACTTACCGAGAGTTTCCTGGCATCGAGTCGATTGGTCTTCACTCGTTGTCCCGGTGCCGTCGGCACCATCGAGGGCGCCACTACTAAACAAGGATGGCCTGCGGCCACCAACTCATCATAGAGGCCGAAGCCCGTGGGCCCGGCTTCATATACAAACGCCACTCGTTGCTCCGGGAAGTGCTTGCCGACGTACCGGAGCAACTGCGCCGCACTATAAGGTAGACGCAGGGATTGCATCAATTGCTCGTGATCGGTAAAAATCACTGCCATGCTCTTTTTGTCGACGTCGAGCCCGGCAAAGACATCGTAGTTGCGTGGTACAAACTGAGCTTGAACTGTCATCGTCGTTTCTCCTCGAATGGGGCTGCTCAACCGCAGCTCATTCTAGACAACCGACCTGACATTCAACATACATGTCTCTGACGTTCGGGTACCGGCCCTCTTGGAGGACTACACGTTATGGCTCGCAAAACGGCGAAGAACTTGGTCATCGACTCAAACATTCGATGCCAAAAACTTTATCCAGTCGAGACAAGCAAGAAACAGTTGTCCGAGCTTAAAACTGTTGCGTTCAACTAACTAAGGATCAGGCAATACATCTGGCTACGACTTTGTTGGCCGCGAGTAGAAATTGGGATGAAATTGATCTCACAGGCTTCCGCTTTTCGAAACGCAGATCAAACGGCACGTATATCATCACAGTAACCGGCGCAGGTTGGGATTGTGTTATCCTTCGTCCATGGAGTTTCAAAAGATCTGGATCGCTCAGTGCAAGGCGGCGCAAGTGATCAGAAGACAGTTTGGCGTAAAGAGCGCGGCCGATTACCTGCTTAGCGAAAAATTGTTGAACTTCGCTGAGGACGCCGATCGGCTCCCGGAGTTTGCGGAAGAATTGCCGCGCTTTCAAGCTGCAGTGTGGAGAGCGTTCAGCTCTTATGAGATTGCAGGCTACCTCGCTAGTCTGAAACCTAAGCAAAGAAGAGAACTTCGTAAACTTATTTACATCAGCTGAATTCCATTAGTCACTGGTCTTCAAGTACTGAGCCTGGGGCGAGATACGACCGTTACGGCGCGCCTCTTCGCTTCTCAGGAGGCAATCACAGGATTGTGAAGCCCTCTTGCGCAAAGTGTTGGTCGTTCGTCAGTACCTCGGTGATGCTTCGACCATGACAAACATTCATCGAGACGCAATCAGTTAAGCTGTATCCTTTGTCGAGCCTCGCCTCGTAGAACGCGAGGCCATTGAGGAAAGTGTCATGAGTATGTAGGACTGTCTCAACACTGGCGCTCTCGATCCAGCGACGTATCGCCCTGGCTATATTCTTCTTGACGTCATGGCGATAAGCAGCGAAGTAGTTAAGGACCTCCACTAAAACCAGTTCAGTTGTGACTCGCTTCACTTGCTGAAACTGGGTTTCGACTTCGAGCGCGCTCGCGTGCCATTGATCGCTGGGATTGAAGACAGCTACAAAGTGGCTGGTATCGACGAAGATCGCTTTCATGGCTCGCGCTTCGGAGCTCCGTAAAGATAATGGTCAACGTTACGGGAACCATCCTTCGGCAATTCCTCCCAAGCTTCAGCGGGCACTTCAAGAATGACATCCTTGACCATTTCCCAGATCGTCAGGTCTTCGACTCGTGAGCCTTCGCCTCCGTTTTGCTGTCGCAGTTCT
>DATEUF010000068.1:0-37970 GCA_035283325.1 Pyrinomonadaceae bacterium
GGTATGAATGTGCACGATGTGGGCAATTACGGGACAAAACTCGAACCAGGCATGGTGTTCACCCTTGAGCCAGGGATCTACATACGTCCAGACGCGCTTGATTATCTTCCGTCCGGGATGAAGGCAGAAGAGTGGGAGAAATTCAAGACCGCAGTGCGACCGGCGTTTGAGAGATTCAAGGGAATCGGAGTACGTATTGAAGACGACATGCTCGTTACTAAGACTGGAACACGTTGGCTAACAGAAGCGTTGCCCAGAGAGTTGTCAGCAATTGAAAACTTTATCGCGCGCGGCCGTGCTGCGGGGTCGTGATTACGGCAGGCGATGGGAAGTACCCATTTGGCATTGGACATTTGACACTGGACATTTACCATTTGCCATCATTTACGGAGTCGCTAGTTGGGGTGCGATCAATAAAGCGGTATGCCGTGGTAAAAAATGAAATTTGATATATGTCAATTGTCCGATGTCAAATAGTTCGTCCAACCCCAGTCCTGCCCTTTGTCTTCTGCCATCTCCCCCCTGACGGAGGCTCCAACTAAAGATGTCTGCGTAGCCACCCTGAGAACCACCTCAGGGCGGTGCGAAAAAAGCCATGTTTGGGCGGTGCATCAGTGCTCTTTGCTTCCGCCTCTAGTGCAGTAAAAAACTGTGCCGCCATCATCTTAGCCGTTGCCTGAATCATGCGTTGCCCGACGCTGGCGATTGTTCCGCCTACCTGGATATCGCCGTTGTACTGAACCATCGTTTCTTTGCCCTGCGCTTGCAGGTTGAAATCGCCAAATCCTTTTAGAAATCCTGCCGGGCCTTTACCCTCGACCACGAGGCGATAGTGTTCCGGCGGGCGCATGTTCTCAAGCCGCACGCTACTGTTAAAGATTCCCTTAATGGCGCCCACCCCGGCACGTATGGTCGCCGCATAGGCGTTATCGGCGGTTCGTTCCAGGCGTTCACAGCCGGGGATGCAACGCGCGAGAATCTGCGGATCCGTTAGCGCCTGATAGACGCTCTCGCGAGGGGCATGGAGCTGATTTGTCCCTTCGAGTTTCAAGACTTTGAGACAGCAGCTTGAATCGCACGACCGGTGTAAACTCGGGCGAGATGTTTACGATAGTCAGCTGACGCGTAGAGGTCAGAGTTTGCGTCGATGCCCTCGCAAGCGTGGCTTGCAGCGCCGGCAATGGTTTGCTGGTCAAGCGGGTGGCCCAGAAGAGCAGACTCGACCTGCGAGGCGCGATAGGCCTTCGAATCTACTCCGGTGATGCCGATACCCGCCGCCTCGCAAGAACCATCGGCTGCCAGACCAAGACTCACTGCCACTCCGACAACAGCAAACCCCGATGCAGGATGCCGCACCTTCTGATATGACTGGCCAAACTTGCCTGCGGGTCGATTTATGCGAACTTCCCTTAGAATCTCGGCGGGTTCAAGCGCTGTGGTCAGCAGATCAATGAAGAAGTCGTCGGCGTTGATGACTCTTTCACCGCCTGGTCCCAGCACGACCAGTTCCGCGCGGAGTGCCAGGATTGTTGCCGGCCAATCACCAGCCGGATCCGAGTGGGCGAGGCTGCCTCCAATAGTCCCTTTGTTTCGCACCTGCACGTCACCAATATGTGCGGCACATTCTGGCAGCAAGGGGCAACTTTGCTTTAGGGCAGTTGAGGATTCGATCTCGTAATGCGTGGTCATAGCGCCAATCAGGATACGATCGCCCACTTCGCGAATGTACGATAGTTCCTTAATGCGACCAATATCTACAAGCAGTTGGGGCTGGGCCAGCCTCAGTTTCATTGCGGGTATCAGGCTGTGACCGCCGGCGAGCACCTTCGCATCCTGTCCATGCCGGGCGAGCAGCCCAACTGCGTCGTCAAGCGTTTGAGGCGCCTGATACTCGAACTGTGCGGGGATCATGCTTCACCTCCAATATCAATTCTGACTGTTTATTATTCGCCAGAGCGTCTCCGGCTTTACGGGCATGTCGAGGTGCTTCACTCCATATGGAGACAGGGCGTCTACCAGGGCGCCGACTATTGCCGGCGTTGCGCCGATGGTGCCGGCCTCGCCAACGCCCTTCACACCCAGAGGGTTTACGGGTGTTGGTGTTTCAGTACGGTCTAATTCCATCCAGGGAACTTGAGACGCTTTGGGTAACGCATAGTCCATCAACGAGCCCGTCAGGAGTTGCCCCTGTTCGTCATAAACCACCTCTTCGTAAAGTGCTTGCCCGATTGATTGCACGATGCCTCCCTGTACTTGACCGTCGACAAGCATCGGATTTATGACCTTCCCGCAATCGTCCACGGCGACGTAACGGAGAAACTTTACTTCGCCGGTCTCGCGATCAACTTCAACTGCGACGATGTGCGTTCCAAAGGGGAAGGTGAAATTCTTGGGTTCAAAGAAATAGGTGGCAGATAAACCTGGTTCAGTGTCAGGTGGCAGTTCCTTTGCCAGATGAGCTGCGAGGGCAACATCTTGAATTGTTACACTTGATTTTCCGTTCGTCTGCGGTTCGGGGAGTGCTCCGGCGGGGGCCTCTCCGACGGGATGCACGGGCTCGGAGACTCCTGCCGCGGCCGCCTTTGCGGTTTGCAGCGAGAACCGTCCACTTTCAAACATTACGTTTGCCGCGTCTGCCTGTAGCAGATGGCAAGCAATCTTGTTGGCCTTCTCTTTTAGCTTTTGAATTGCGATTAGTACGGCTGTGCCCCCAACTGCCGTTGCACGGCTGCCAAAAGTGCCGATGCCATACTGAACGATCCCCGTATCGCCATGGATCACGGTCACGTCGTTGAGGTCCACTCCCAGTTCGTCAGCGGCAATTTGGGCAAACGAGGTCTCCTGCCCCTGGCCATGTGGCGAGGCGCCTGTGAGGACAGTGACTTTACCTGTTGGCTCGATACGTACAGTGGCGCTCTCCCAACCGCCGGCTGGCATTGCTTTCGATGGGCCGACTGCGCAGATTTCAACATAGGTCGAAACACCGATGCCCAGAAGCCTGCCTTCTGCACGCGCACGTTTTTGCTCTTGCCGCAGCTCTTCGTAGTCGATTATCTCTTTGGCCTTTTTCAAAGCTGCTTCGTAGTCACCGCTGTCATAGTCGAGTCCGGTAGCTGTGTGAAAGGGAAACTCTGCTGCTGCCGGGAAGTTCTTTCTCCTGACCTCAGTGGCATCCAATCCTAACTCTCGGGCGACGAGGTCCATTGCTCGCTCGACAACATAAGTTGCTTCGGGACGACCGGCGCCGCGATAGGCATCCGTGGCCATCTTATTGGTAAAGCACCCGGTAACATTGATTTGAATGGCGGGTATCTTGTAGGCCCCTGAAAGCATAAGACCGGTCAATGTTGGAATTGCGGGTGTGAGTAACTGATGGTAAGCGCCAAGGTCGGCGAACACGGTGTACCGAAGGCCAGTGACAGTGCCGTCATTCTTGCACCCTACTTCGATATAGCCGACTTGCCCTCGTCCATGGATCGTGCCCTGAATGTTCTCACGGCGTCCCTCAATCCATTTGACTGGTTTGCCGAGTTGCATCGCAATCCAGCCAAGCAGGGCTTCCTCCGCGTAGACATTGAGTTTTGAGCCAAATCCTCCGCCTACTTCTGGTGTGATTACGCGCAGTTTGTTTTCCGGAATGCCGATCATTAACGCCAGTTGGGTCCGGAGTAGATGGGGAATCTGTGTTGAGGACCAAACGGTGAGTTCACCTTCACCCGGAAAGTAGCGCGCGAGCACTCCGCGCGGCTCCATCGCGATGGGCGCCAGCCGCTGGTGAACCATCCGTTGTTTGATGACACGGTCCGCGGACGCAAGCGCGGCGTCAATATCGCCCTCTCCCGAGGTCAGTTTGTAAGCGATATTGTCACCAAAGTTCTGGTGAATAACCGGCCCACCCTTTGCCGCCTGCTCGACGTCGATGATTGCTGGAAGCTCCTCATAATCAACCGAAATTAGATTGACCGCATCCTGTGCCGAGTAACGGTCTGAAGCAACGACAGCGGCGATGGGATGGCCTACGAATAAGGCCTTGTCGGTTGCCAGCACGCGATAGTCAGGCACCTTCAGACCCGGCAGCGCACTGGCGCAAGGTACTGGGCCGATTGTTTGCTGTACGTCTTTCCCTGTGTAGATGGCCACTACGCCGGAGTTCTTCAAGGCTTCGGAGAAATCAATCGAATTGATCCGTGCGTGAGCGTAAACAGAGCGCACAAAGGCGACGTGGAGCGTATCGAGTAAGCGGATGTCGTCGACGTAATGTGCCAGGCCTCTAATTAGTCGCGGATCCTCGGTCCGCTTCACCCGCTTTCCAACATACTTGTTTGCCATGATGCCTCCGCGAAAAGGAGATTAGTAACGCCTGAAGAGCGAATTGGTAAATCAAACAAGATTTACTGCGTTATTTACCCGCCAGCCGGGCGGCGTATTCCACCGACTCGACAATGTGCTGGTAACCGGTACAGCGGCACAGATTACCTTCCAGGCCGTGGCGGATCTCGTCACGCGACGGGTTGGCATTGCGGTCGAGGAGCTGCGCGCTAGCGACAATCATGCCAGGCGTGCAAAAACCACATTGCAAGCCGTGATGTTCCCAGAACCCTTCCTGAACCGGATGTAGATCGCCGTTCTTGGCCAGTCCTTCGATTGTGGTGATCTGCGATCCCGTCGCCTGGACTGCAAAAATTGTGCACGATTTAACCGCCTGGCCATCCATCAGCACTGTGCAGGCTCCGCAGAGAGACGTTTCACAGCCCACGTGTGTTCCCGTGAGACCGAGGACATCGCGCAAGTAATGGATCAGAAGTAAGCGCGGTTCGACTTCGTCCTGGTGGTTGACACCATTGACCTTAATGCTGATAGCCGTTTTCATGAGCTACCTCACTTTGTGGATTTGCGGGGAAGGCGAATTTGCTGCGCAGTTTCTATGCCAGTTTGGAATGAAAGTCAACTTTTGCCGGCTAAACTGTTGCTTTATGAATGTTCCGTTTCAGGCGATGAATCGTACGGCGCACCACCTTAAGCTGCTGGTGATCGTGCGCGGCCAAAGCTTCATCTCTTTTCCTCTTCATTTCGCGGATGCGTGTCTTGATAGCTGCCTTGTCGACACCTACGACCTGGTGGTGCTCATGTTGCAAGCCGAGGGCTTTGGAGATTGCTACGATTAGATGTTCTTTATTCAATTGAGTGTAGCCCTGTACCGCTTCGTGCTCAATTCCTTTGGCAATCTCTCGCAGCTCGGCGACAGTCTTGTGTTTCAGTTCTTCGAAGGTATAGGCCATTGAAGTGAACTCCCGGAGATGGATTTGAGTGCTTAGCCTGGAAGAATACGATCTGGGAACGGCAGTTTCAAGGCGTGCGCATTCAAACCGCCCGCATTGCCTGTAGAAAAGCCGGCTCCTTTATCGCGGCCACGCTCTACATATAAGGATCTAAGGGCCTCGGTCCTTATATAGGCGCGCACGGACGAAGTTGTCTCAAAAGGCCAAAGGAAGAATACCACCGACGCAGTCGGTGGATTGTTCATACCCAACCAACGTGAAGGGGCGACTGAGTGGACTACAAGTTAGAGTCAGAAAAGATCTGGTTTAGATGGTTTTTTAGATGGGCGACATAATCACGCATGAAATACAGAAGCGTGACGGGTTCGTTTTGCGGCACGCCTTTCCAGGCAATCTGATCCAGATTGTGTCGATGACGCGGCCTGGCAAGTGATTTTTCCGGAACCGCCGCCATCACGTGTAGCAGATGCAGGTTGTAATATTTCCAAAGCTGAACCAGGAGCGCCCATTCTTCCTTGTCATAGTCCTGCACCCTGACCCAAGCCTCCTGGTCGTAACCCGCAAAGGTCAGGTCGTCGCTGAATTGAGCTCGCACAAACCGCTGATGATTATTTGAGGCAGAGTCGATCAGATGGCCGATGATCTGCTTTGGCGACCATTTCCCCGGCGCTCGCGGCGACCCACTCTGCTCTTCCGATATTAGCAATAGTCGTTGGGACGAGGCTTCAACTGTTTGTCTGAATTCTTTAAGCAGTTCTTCCATTGGCACCCTCAATCATTGAGGTCTCTCCAGCGCGACACGATCCCAATTGGCCAGCTTTGCTCCTGCTTCATAAGTCGATTGCAGGAACTCGAGCAGTACAGCTCCTGGCGACTTCGCGTTCCGGACGTCATCGTACATTAAAATAAATTCGCGCAACTCCGGACTGTAATAGCCGTGCTTGATCGCTTGCTGCTCCAAACGTTTCGGAGCGGGAGCCGTGTAGGAATAGAACGCTGGTGCGGTAAAACCGGCGCCCGGCCAGAAGCCTGCGCTAATGCATTCGTGCGAATAAGCCTCGCGCGTGATCAAGTCGGCGCCTTGCCCGACTGGTGCGCGACGGCCGGAAAAACGAGTAACGGCGAGGTCAAAGCTACCCCAGTAGAAGTTTACAGGACTGCACTTTCCAATAAATCGACCTCGAAATTCCGTGAAAACACGGGAAGCTTGAACTAGAATCCGCCAGAATCTATTGGCGTAATCCCTAGAGTAGGCGCTGTGCTCGGTATCGAGGTCAAAGGCGATGGGATTCGGCACCTCCTGCGGTTTTGTGAAAATGGTTATCTCAAGGCCCAACGACTTCAGCTTTGACATGAGTTCAGCGTAAAAATCGGCAACCGATCTCGATTCGAGGGCGACCGATCCCTTTTGTTTATCGCTGGTTCTGATCAGAAGTTCGTGGTTGAGAAAATCAAACTCTAGCTCCAGGAGTTTTCCATGAAAGGGAATTGATGAGGCGGTCAGACCGCGCGCGGAAACATACAGGGCGCAATGCCACCAATGGTTCACTGGTGGAGCAAGCGTCAGGCGAATCTTACCAACGATCTGGGTCCACATATGAAGCGTGGCATACGTATCTTTCCATGCCTCCAGCGGCAAACTCGGCCAGAGTTCAGCATCAGCTCCGAAGGTTGTGCCCATGATCTTCTGCGCTGATAATAGCTCAGCCGAGGTCAAAGGCAGAAGTGTCGCAAAAAATGCAGCCATGACAAGTGTTCTAAGCAGATCTCGAAGAAGGCCAATTCTTAAGATCGTTGCCTTGTTAGGTGCAGTCTTGCTGT
The DNA here is from genome assembly GCA_035283325.1 of Pyrinomonadaceae bacterium. GTDB lineage: Bacteria > Acidobacteriota > Blastocatellia > Pyrinomonadales > Pyrinomonadaceae > PSRF01. The sequence goes on from DATEUF010000068.1 coordinate 7,101, forward strand.
TCTGGGCCAGCTACGATCTCTTTGCCCCTCGCACGGCTCACCTGAGAGACTTCAATGCAGACGAGATTGCACGGCTCGATACTGACATGTGGCGGTCATACTATGAAAAGCGCCGCTTGCGCCTGTTTAGTCAGCTTTCGGAGTTGCTGCGGACGCAATACAACATGCCGTTGATAAGATCAAATCTCGTGGCCTATTACGCGGGACACGCAGCTTTTGTTTTTAAACGAGGAAAGGGGCGAGCAGATTATGAGCTGGCGCTCCCCGATCTCATCAAGTTCTATCGGGCGATTCGAAGGATGAGTGACGTGCCATTTGACTCAGATCGTGCCGCGCGACTTGAACTGGAATGGTGGATTGTTCACCGGGAACGGGAGAAGCATAGTCCGGAAGAGCTGGCACGCTCTTTGGCGGATCTGCAAGCAGAAATCTATCAGCTACCTGTCGAACGGTTACTAGAGCACGGCCGTTTGCGCGCCGAGGCAATGACGATTCGCGATACTAAAGCCGCAGCGGGTGGCGTCACGGAACAGGATTGGGTGCGGATTGAAGAACTCCTTCGCCAATCATGGCGTTTGCTGTCGGAAGCTGTCAAACAGGTCTAGAGACCTTTGGTTCAACCTTAGGACCGCAAGCTCTTACCCATTCGAAGCGCAGGAAGCGATTCACCATCGGGCATCGCCAATGCGATCCGCCCAAGGACGACGTAGCCGAGCGCTGAATAGAGTGGCTCCCCTGGCAGAGTCGCAACCAGCTCAAGTCGCTTGAATCCCGCGGTGCGCGCGGCTTCTTCACAAACCCCTAATACTCGTCTGCCTATACCTTGGCGAGCCCACTGAGGGTGGACAAAGAAGGCCCGGATTCGGGCCGCCTCGGTCGCGGGATCCAGTAATGGATCAGCAGCATTCGGCTTCATTTGATCGCCGCCGTAAAGAGCACGCCGCTTGCTCCAACCGCCACACGCCACAATCTTCTCGCCCTGCTGCGCGACGTAGTATGTGCCATCGAGAATTAGCTGCGTGTCCACTCCAAAGATATGCTGCAACGCGCTTTCAATCTGTCGTTGATTGTAGTAAGAGACGCTAAGCACTCGAACAGACTCAGCGATGAGCTGCTGCAGGACATCAACGTTTTGGCAGGCAGCGAGGCGCACGGTTATTGACGGCGGTTGCGACATTGGCCAGCCGATTCAAGGTTTATCCAGTCAACTATCCGTTGACATCCGGAGCCTATACTACTTTCATAATCTGAATGTAAGACTAGTTAAGCGTATGCGCAAAGAGCCAAAGCAGTTGACTGACGCACAAGTTCGCAATCGTATTGTACGGCTGGCATTTGATGGAGACTATCTGCGCTTCAAAGAATTCCTGGCAAAATTGAAGTCTGGACTCCCGGAGGGCACCGGCGTAGCTCTCCGCGGCAGTGTCATAACCAACAGGCGCGGGGAGAATGGAGGACCCTTTGACGAGAAAGGAAGAGGATCTCGATGTTACCCTTGTTGGTGCGGAGGTGATGGAATTCTGAACCAAGGACGCTTTTTATATCCCGGGATTACATACCAAGCCAGTTTGCGATCAAGACCCACTTGACGCCCCCGCTTAATCCGCTCCGTGAAGATTTGCAGGGCCTCGCTGACCGACCGGTGAACTTCCAGGCTACTGCAAACCTCGTTCTATTTGCCCGAGATGTGCTGTTTGATGAGCCCTACTTCACCGTGATTGAGGCGGCGAAAACTAAGTGATCAAATTGCTCAGTTACAACATCCGCTTCGGTGGGCGCGGTCGCGAACCAGCAATCTCCAACGTGATCAGCCGACTTGCTCCCGAACTTGTGGTCTTTCAGGAGGCCATCGATCCAGAAGTTATCAGAAGGCTGGCAGAGTCGACCGGTCTTCCTAACTGGGCTGCACGGCCACAGCATTCAGTCGCCTTTTTGAGCCGTGTAGAAATCTCTCATCACGAATGGCATTATCCAACCGGTGCGAAACATTCTTTTCTGGAGATTGTGCTGGCGGGAAGCGAATTCCGTATCTTTGGGTTGCACCTTAGCGCGCGATTTTCTAAATGGAGCGAGCAGCGCCGGACTCATGAAATTCGTGCTTTGCTCAAAAGTATAGAGCGACACCAGCATGGTTTTCATGTTCTTGTGGCGATTTCAACACCCTCGCTCCAGGAGAAATACTCGATGTGGGGCCGCATGCCGGCATGGATCAGGGCGCTCATATGGCTAAGTGGTCGCGACATCCAGCGCCAGACGATTCAAGTCGTCAAAGATGCAGATTACGTGGATGGCTGTCGCTCCTTACATCCGGAGGAAAAGGGCTACACTTTCCCGGTGTGGCGGCTCGACTACGTCTTCCTTCCGAAGCATTCATTGGAGCATTTGTTGAGCTGTGAGGTGGTCAATCACACGCCACAGTCAAAAACAGCATCCGATCACTTTCCTCTGCTAGCCCGCATCGCCCTGTGATGACCCAAAGCTAGTACACTGAAAACAATGGAAATCCCTTCGCAAATTTGAGTAATCGCGCAAATTTGACCTGGCGACTGCTAATAAATTGCGCGTCGCAGTACCGCCCTCATAATCTAAGTATTGACGTAAAGCCCAAAATCAACGAGAATCCGAATAGCTTGGATGGTTTCGAACCTCCAAGGGACTGCAATTAAGGGGGAACAAGCCTGTTCTTCCTCTCGCCATCTCGACGATTCAGGTCATCGATTTTATTTTAGGCTTCACCCTTCATCAGTCTTTAGCAGACTGCTTGCGCCAAAACCGAAACCCGTAAGGGTCGAGAAAGCCGCACTGTAAGAATATTCCATCTTTGCGCCATTCCGGATATCCGGGAGTTGAGGATTGATCATGGAGCTAGCATCGGATCAGTTTGAAGAGACAAACCATCAGGTTGGGAGCGTCCCTGCTGGGAGCGACTACGACTACCCGCTCGACAAAGTAGCTGTTACACGGACAGGTGCGTCGCGCCCGAAGCGTGAGGACCTGGATAAGGCGACCCACGATCTGCTGATGGCGGATTCACCGGAACGTCGGGCGGCAGCTGCGCAAAAACTTGGCAGCATGGGCTCCTCAGCCGTGGCCTACCTAATTGCTGCGTTGCATGACACTTCAGCCGAAGTGCGGCGGGCTTCAGCCGAGGCGCTCGGTCGCATTGGCGACCCGGCAGCCATTGGTCCACTCAATGGTCTGATGGCTCGTGAAGCCAACACGGAAATGCCGGACCCTGCCATTCTCCATGCGCTCTATTCGATCACCAGAGGCAGAGCATCTGCGGATGAAGCGATACCGAGTCATTATGCCTCCACGGAAGGTTCAGTTGCCGATTGGAATAGCACGCCCGTAAACCACGAAGGGATATCTGATCGAAAACCGGTGGATCAAGAATCGGAATACTTCTCTGAAGAGGAAATGGCTCGTCCAGATCTCTATTCCGGTGAAGCATTCGAGAAAGAACTACAGAGTCTTCAAGAAGAAGAGGCCTTGCGTACCGAGGAATGGAAACTACGAGAGGCTGAGCTGGATCTACTACGAAGGCAAACGGAGGCCGAAGCTCGATACAGAATCCAGGAAGAGCAGCGGCGTCTGGCTGAGTTGGCAGCCATCCGCAGCAAGGCGGAAGCCGACGGTCAAATACGAGCGCAAAAAGAGCAGCGGCTAAATGCGGAGATTGAGGTGCTGCGTCAAGCCGAGTTGGCCCATCGCAAGCGCGCTGAGGAATTGGAAGCTCGTAAGCAGTTTCACGAAAAGTCGCGTCGCGAGGCCGAAGCAGAGGCGAGCCAGCGAGCCGCCGAGGAAGAGCAACTGCTTGCCCAACTGGAAGCCACTCGCAAGAAGGCTGAAGCTGAGGCACGTATACGAGCCGAACGCGAGAATCAAATCAGAAGCGCTGTTCAGGCACTGGCCAAAAAGGAATCAGAGGAACTTGCCCGCTTGGAGCAGGCAGAAGCGCAACTGGCGGCCCAGGAAGATAAGCGCTACCGCGCCGAAACAAAGGTGCGCCAGCGCGTTGAAAGAGAACAGCGACTAAAAACTGACATTGAGAGTTTAGCGGTTACCCAAGCTGAACAGCTTCAGCGTATTGCAGAGGGTGAAGCTCGCCTTCGCGATGCCGAGGCAGAGATACGGCGGCAGGCTGACGAGCAGGCGCGCTTACAGGCTGAAGAGGAGGCGAAGCGCCTCAAGCGCGTTGAGCAGGCGGAGGCATACCGGCGGACACAGCAAGAGGCACGAATGCAAGCTGAGGCGGACGCTCGCCGTCGTGCTGAAGAAGAACACCAACATCTGGCGCAACTCGAGGGCATCCGCAGCAAGGCCGAGAAAGAGGCCCTCGAGCGAGCTGAAATTGAGCAACGTCTGAAAGCTGAAACGGAAGCGTTGATTCAGTTGCGGATGGAACAGCTCAAACGGATAGAAGAAGCCGAAGCCAGAATTCGCGCTGAGGAAGAAAAGCGGCGACAGGCCGAGGCAGAGGTGCAGCGGCGGCAGGAGATTGAGGAACAGCGGCTAGTGGAGCTAGAGGCCTTTCGAAAGAGGTCCGAGGCTGAAGCACAAGACCGACTGCGGAGAGGACAGCAGATTGAGGCGCAGATCGAAGCTCTCCGCAAAGAAGAAGCACAGCAACTCCAGCGACTTGAAGAGGGTAAAGGTCGGCTGGCCCAGCAGGAAGAGGCTCGTTACCGCGCCGAAGCAAAGGCTCGGCAACGCGATGAGACTGAGCAGCGTTTAACAGCTCAGCTCGAAGCTTTCGCCCTTGCCGAAACTGAACAACTGCAAAGAATCGAGCAGATTGAGCTGCGCATAAGCGAAGCCGAAATCGCAGCACGCCAGCAGGCCGAAGACGAAGCTCGTCTGCTTCTCGAAGAACAGGCACAGTTGGAAGCACAAGCCGAGGCTCGGCGGCAGGCTGCCGGAGAGGCGCGACAACGCGCCGAGGCAGAGGCCCAAAGGCGGGCTCAGGAAGAAGAAGAGCGACTTGCTGAACTCGAAGCCATACGCAGCAAGGCTGAGCTCGAGGCTCAAGGCAGGGCCGAGCGCGCACATCGCCTGACCACCGAGATCGAATCCTTAAGCAAGCTGGAACAAGAACAGCGCAAGCAGATAGAACAGATTGAGGTTCGCCTGCGGGCCCAGGAAAAGGCCTGCCGTCAGGCGGAAACTCAAGCCCGGAAGCGAGACGACAAAGAGAGAAAATACAACACACACCTCGAAACGCTTAACAAGGCAGAGGCTGAACAACTCAAGCGGTTGGGAGAGATCGAGGCTCGGATCCGGCAATCAGAGGCGGAAGCGCATCGTCAGGCCCAGGAGGAGGCTCGTCTTCTTGCAGAGGAGGAGTCGCGCCGGGCAGCAGAGACCGAGGCTCGCAGACAGGCGGCGGAAGAGGCGCGCCAGCGGACGGAAGCTGAAGCCGCTCGACGTGCACAGGAAGAAGAGAAGCAATTAGCCGAACTTGAGGCCATCCGCAGCAAGGCCGCGCTTGAGGCTGAAGAGCGCCAGGAGAAGGCAGACCAGCTGAACGCGGAGATCGAGAGGTTGGTCCAACTGGAGGCAGAACAGGTTCAGCTCATAAGAGAAGCAGAAGCTCGCTGCGTCGCTCAGGAAGAAGCACGTCGGCTGGCGGAGGCCGAAGCAATCCGGCTTGCGACTGAACAAGAGAATCTTCTGACAAAACTGGAAACGGTTCGCCACCAGGCTGAAGCGGAAGCACAGCGCCGGTGCGAGATTGAAACGCAACTTAAGGCTGGGATTGAAGTACTTCGAAAGGGGCAGGCGAAACAACTCAAGCGGCTTGAAGAGAAAGAGGCGGAAGCCCGCCGGCTTGCTGAGGAGGAAGCTCGGCTAAGAGCAGAAGAAGAAGCACGGCAAAAGGCCGAAGAAGAGGCGCGACTCAAAGCTGCTGAAGAAGCACTTGAAAGGGCCGAGGCCGAAGCAGCGCGGCAAGCCGCCGAAGAGGAGCAACACCTGGCTAAGCTTGAGGCTATTCGCAGCAGAGCTGAAGCTGAGGCAGCCCAGAGGGCCGAGAAGGAACAGCAGCTTAACGCTGCAATCGAAGCCCTGAGTAAAGTAGAGGCCGAGCAATTCAACGCATTACAGACGGCAGAAGGGCGTATTCAGCAACTCGAGACAGAGATTCGCGAACACGCTGAAAACCAGGCTCGGTTGGTGGCCGAGGAAGAAGCGCGCCGGCAAGCGGAAGCGGCCGCGAGGCAGCGAACTCTGGAGGAAGCACATCGCCAGATTGAAGCAAAGGCGCGTCGTCGCGCGGAGGAAGACGAACGACGCATGGCCGAGCTTGAAGCGCTTCGCAACAAGGCCGAAGCTGACGCCCTGCGGCGGGCCGAAGCCGAACAACAGTTGAAAGCTGGCCTCGAGGTCTTACGTCGGACTGAGATAGCACAACGCCAGAATCTTGAGGAGGCGAGAGCGAGTCTGCGCATTGCCGAGGAGGAAGCCCGACTAAGAAGTGAAGAAGAAGCTCGCTTGGCAGCCCAGCTTCAAGCTCAACAGCAAGTTGACGCAGAAGCGCGACGGCAGGCAATTGAAGAAGCGCGCCAGCAGACGGAAGCGGAAGCACACCGTCTGGCGCAAGAAGATGCGGAACTGCTCGCCGAGCTTGAGGCGGTCCGCACTAAGGCAGAGATAGAGGCGCAGCAAAGGGCCATAGCTGAAGAAGAGCTTAAGTCCTCAATCGAGCAGTTGAATCAAGTAGCCGCGACGCAACTCGAACGCATTGAGAGATTGCGGGCGGAATTGCGCGAAACAGAGGCTGAGGCCCGTCGTCAGGCGGAGGAAGAAGCGCGGCTGCGAGCAGTCTCCGAATCTCTCCATCAAGAGGAGGCAGATGAGCGCATCAGAACTGCAGAGGAGGCTTGCGAGCGCGCTCTCGCTAAGGCTGCGGACGACGAAGCGCGAGTGGCCGAACTGGAAGCCATCCGTCGCCAAACGGAAGCTGACACTAAGGAGCTAGCGGAAAGAGAACTGGAACTGAGCGCTGAAATAAGAGCACTACGAAAAGCTGAGGTCATTCAGGCCAAACGAGTTGAGAAGCTTGAAGCCCAACTCCTCAACGAACCTAAGTCGCGCCAACCAGGAGAACAGAAAGGCCGCGGACGGAGTAGCAAGTCAAAGTCGGGCCGTCGTTCCGCAGAAGAGGAGAAGCGTGCAGCTCTGCTTGAGGAGTTTCGCAATCTGCTCGAGCAGGACGTACAAGAACTAACCAGCAAGGAAAAGCAACTAAGCGCAAAAGTGAAGGAACTGTGCGCTGCTGAGCTTGATCAACTGAAGCGGATTGAGAAGTCGAAAGCCATTCTCCGTTCCGAACGAGAAATTCGTCGGGGCGCACTGGAAGAAGCTCGCGATGAGGCTCAACAGATCAGCCAGCACCCTGTAACAGAACAACGTGTCGCACCTGCTGTGGAAGTAGAAGCTGTTGAGGAACTGAAGCAGCAAGACAGTTCGTCCATCAACTTCGAGTTCGCTTTCAGGAGGGTTCCGGAGCAAGAGACAGTTTCGACGATCGAACCGGAGAGTCAATATCGCAGCGCCGAACAAGAGTCGGAAAGCCCATCGGAAATCGAAGATGAGGTGGCGTCTGTTATCGACAAGCTGCGAGACGGGTCTTGGCACGTTGAATTGACCGAGCAAGAAAGACAGCCAATCGAATGGACCAGGGCAGAGGACCTGGAGCCCTCAACAGCAAGTTGGGACGTGCGACAGTCTGAAACAGCCGACGCGGTCGACTCTCAGGTTGACGAGCTTTACGAGGTTGAGAAACTTGCCGCCGATGAATTGACAGAAGTGGAACCCAGCTTTGAACCACCGACGATAACGGCGGCCCCTGAGTTTTTGACCCAACCGGAAGAGCCAGAGTTCAAGGTATCCACCGACAACCATACGGCTGATGCGGGCTGGTTTGCAGTTACTCCTGAACGCCCTGTTGACGAGCCAATGCAGAAAGGCGTCGTGCCACACGAGGAAGATGTTGTACCAGTGGTCCTTACGCCCGCTCCCGTACCTTCCCTTCCCACCCAACCGGCGGGGGATATCTTCGTTAAATCGATTGATATGCTGAAGGCGGAGAAGGGAATGGAGGCCATCAGCGATGAGGACTCAGCCGTCTCCGTAATAGCTCAACGCCTGAATAGCAGCGATCCAAACGAGAGAGTGGCCGCGTTGGCCGACCTTATGCAATTGGATGAAGAGGAGTCATTCACGCTCATTACGAAATCGTTTGACGACCAGTCGGTAGAAGTAAGGAATGCAGCGGCGCGTGCCCTCTATGGACTAAAGCCCGACCGCGCGGCCTCGTTTACGCGTGCCCTGCGCGAAAGTGCTCCCGAGCAGCGACGAAGGATAGGAGCTGCCCTGGTAGGCTCAGGCATCGCAGGCGACGCGATCAACAGTCTCGCGGGAGAGAGTCGTGAGAAAACGTATGATGCGTTTTCGATTCTTTTCCTAATGGCCAAGACTGGCGAGGTTCAGACGCTTATCCAGACAATTGAGAAACATCCCAACATGGATGTGCGTTTGGCCGTTATCAAGCTTCTTGCTTTCAGCAATCAGCCAGAGATCGTTTCTGCCTTCCGAAGTCTGGCCGTACGAGGATCTTTGCCGACGGAAGTGCGTTCGGCGGTGATGGAGGCCATCTACCAGATCAGTAGCCAGGATAAACACGCTCCCTCGATGGCTTAGTCTCCAGGATCGCCGAATAATCTGGCTGCTTAAGTAGACCTGCGCGGTGACTTCTTCCGAATCTGGGGTAGCGCACCTCCCACCGAATAGTGCAGGCGTACTACTCCATCTGCGAAACTTTCTGATGATCTCAAGGTTAGCGGTATTAACCGTTTATCAGGCGTTATCAAGGGAACGCCCTCGCCGATGATGGTTGGCACAACGTTAATAATAAATTCGTCGATCTGACCTGCATCCAGGAACGACGCAACCACCGCGGCTCCGCCCATTATCCAAATATCCTTACCTTGGGCGGTCTTAAGACCTTGCGCGAAGGTGGATACCTGTTCGGTGATAAACTCAACTCCTGAAACAGCCGTTGTCGGCGGATGGTGTGTGAATACGTAATTCTTAATCGCGGAACCATAGCCGAGCCCACCGCCCTTCTTGGCGAAGCCCGCTGCCATATCGTAAGTCTTGCGGCCCCACACAATAGTATCAATCGTTTTAAAAAAGGCGCCCATCCCATAGTCACCCGCAGTGCGCGGTCGATTCAGCCAATCTACGCTGCCATCCTTTCGGGCAATGTAGCCATCGACGCTGCTAGCAATGTAAACGACAATTTTGCGACCTTTAGCCATCGTTCGACTCCGCTGCTGAAATAGTCCACCTGAACCCCAGTTCTGGGCTGTCTTTGCGCGCCTTTAACTTGCGGAGATGCTTTCCCAGATCCGGTGTAGCTCCATCGACATCGGTGAAGCCGTACTCGCGGGCCAATGTCCACGAACTGTACAAGCCACCCGACTTGATGATCACACGAGGATCTGCTGCCAGCGCCGCAATTGCCCGGCCTACGAAATACGGTGTTTCGGATTGCAGAAAGAGTTTGTCTTTCCTGGCGCCGTCGCGCCAGTTGGCCTCAGTCACTCCAAAATGATCGAGCATGGCCTCGGTGCGCATGTATCCGGGTGTAACGGCCAGCGCCGCCACGTTATATTTTCGAAGTTCACAGGCCATAGCGAATGCGAACCGGTTTACACATGTCTTCACCAGATCGTAGAAGAGTGTGCCACGATAACTGAGAGTATCACCATCGCCAATCTCCACAATGAGTCCACTTCGATGTTTGATCATGAGCGGCGCTGCTCGACAGCTAGTGATGATATGTGTGTGAACGCCCTGCCGTAATGCGCGAAAGCCTTTCTCCAGCGACACATTCCAAAAGGGCCGCCAGTCGTGCCACTCTCCTTCAGAAATGTCGTTGACCAGGATATCCAGTCGGCCCTGCTCGCGTTCAACTCGCTCAAAGAGAGCACTGACTTGCTCCTCCACCAGATGATCCGTGCGCACGGCAATACCCTGGCCGCCATGGCTTGTTACCATCTCCGCTGTCTCTTCAATCGATTCAGGCCGGCCGGCATAAGGTCCCACACTGGCAGGCTGTTGACGCGTGCTGCGTCCTGTGCAGTAGACGGTGGCGCCTGCCTCGCCAAGCATGCATGCGATCCCTCGGCCCGCACCACGAGTGGCGCCCGCGACAACGGCAATCTTGCCTTCTAGTTTTGGCATGCCTGGCTCCTTATTAATCCATCGTAACTATCGACAGCCCTTTTTCAGTGCGTTGAAGAGAAGAGTCCAAATAGCCCATTTAAATATCCGCGCGCGAGGATATCGCCTTTTCCTGACATCTTCTGTCATATTTCTCAGGTAAAATCAGCAGCAAGCCTTCGGTTCAGAGGAAAAGGAAGAGGAAAACTAAATGTTGCTGACCGGCTGTTTTCTATTGTGTTGTTGTTACAAGTCAACCATCGCCTTACCGCGCGAGAGCTTGCGACGCGACTCGAAGTTTCGGAGCGCACGATCCTCCGAGACATGGAGGCTCTGAGTGGAGCGGGAATTCCGGTCATTGCCGAGCGCGGTGTGAGTGGCGGATGGTCACTGCTTGGAGAGTACCGCACGAACCTCACCGGACTTAACGAAGCCGAAATCCAATCGCTCTTTCTTTCAAGGCCGACAAAACTCTTGTCGGATCTTCATCTTGAAAAGGCAGCGGAGGGTGCGTTGCTAAAGCTACTGGCCGCTTTGCCGACCATGTATAGGCGCCGAGCGGAGTATGCGCGCCAACGCATCTACATAGACCCGAGCGGCTGGCAACGAACTGAAGAGGCCGTACCGCTTCTGCACGAATTGCAGGAAGCGATCTGGCAGGAACGCAAGTTGAGATTTACGTACCAGCGTGGTCCAGGATGCTCTCCGTCTGAGCGACTGGCTGATCCACTTGGACTCGTGGCAAAGGGGAGCGCCTGGTACCTCGTGGCTGCGGTTGACGGGCAGGTGCGCAGCTATCGGGTCTCACGAATAGAACGAGCCAGTTTGGTTGACGCACCCTGTGTACGTCCGCCGGAATTCGATCTCGCCGCATTTTGGGAGAATTCCGCGGTTCAATTTCGCGCTCAATTGCCCTCGTACCGCGCGCTGGTACGGGTACGCGAGGAGATTGTGCCGCGCCTTTCCTTTGCCGGCAGATTCGCGCGCATCGAAAAAGTGGACCAGCGGGATAAGGCGGGCTGGGTACACGTCGCTTTACGATTTGATGTAGAGGAGATGGCTTGCGAATACGCACTCAGCTTTGGTGACCGTCTGGAGGTATTGGAGCCTGCGTCATTACGAACGAAAGTCTGGGAACAGGCGCAGGCCGTTGTTCAGTTCTATGCGGACCGGAAGTTTGACGTCACCAAAAAATAATTTGGCAGTCAGGCAAAGAGTCTCAAATCAAGGAAAAGTGCTTCACTATCAACTGCGCCGTGTTGTCCGGCGGCGAATCAGTAGTATCGACAATTAGTTCCGCAGGGTCTGTGTCTCCGAAGTCGAAAGCTCCAGAGTCTTTCAGTTCTTTATAGTGCTCCAGCGACGTCAACTTACCATATTCGCTTCTGGACGGACTCACGAGTCGACGTTCCAATTCATGCTCAGAGCAAACCATCTGAACGAAGTGGACTACTCCTCCCCCTGACTCAATCGCCTCTATCGTGTCGCTAATGAAAGACTGGCGCACTGTACGCTCTGGATTAAACGTGAAGATAAGAGATACGTTCTGCTTTGCGGCCTCCCTGAAAACTGATAGCCAGATTTGCTCCCGTAAGGCCACAAAGGGTTCAGAACCAAAATCAAATACCGACAGCAGCAGATCGACAGTGAGGTGATTGTGGAAAAGACGGAAGCCGGACAAGTCAGCGATTTTGCGCGCCACGGTGAGTTTCCCGACAGCTGGTGCGCCATGAATGAAGAGCAGAACCATCAAGCAGTCTCTCACGCCTCAGGTCGATCTTCATACGGTACTAGCTCGCCATGCTCGACGTACCGCTTCAATAATCTTAGGTACATGGCCCAGCAGTAACATGAACCACGATAGTGAGCATTAGCCTCAGGCCAGCCTAAATGATGAAACTTAACCTCGGTGAGCCCGGCTTTCTCTTTCAGAGTGAAGCCCACGCGCGTCCCAAGCCAGTCTTCCTGAGCGGCGGTCAATTCCAATTCAAATTCAGAGTTCGGAGTGCAACGAGAAACTATTGCTTCCCAGTCGTACGATGGTCCAAACCATAGATTGTACGACGCTCCTTTTACGGGTTCGCCGGAAGACCGCTTCGTCCACCACGCATCCAAACCGCAAACTATTGTCCCGAATTGTCTAATACAATCGCAATTTTCAGCACTCTGTTAAGTTGGTTGGTTCTGAATCAAACCCAACCTGACAAAAGTATCCTGTGTCGCCTGGTTCAGGTCGTAGCTCGACAGAGTCGAAGGTTCCACCCATTTGTATTCGCTGAATTCGGCATTCAAACAGAGAGTCTGGTCCGCGGCGATTTGACATTCGTACAAAAGGAATACCATGTATACTCGTCTAGATCATCCGTTGTTAACAGGCGCAGGTGAAGTCGAGCGGTTTCCATCTCCGAAACTTTCATTACTCATGAGGCCAATAATTTACCAGTCAACTCTGTAGAACGGCGTCACACTGGGCTGTGTGTCTTTCGAAGCGATTATCCCGATAGGGGTGCTGGCCCCGCAGTTGCGCCAGGCCGCTTGAAAATAGGTACAGCGCAAAACCTGCTCACCAGCGTGTCGTCTAAACTGTGCTGCCTCGTACAACCACGGATAGACAAAATAACGCTCCTCCTCAGAGATAAGAAGAAGCGTTCTGTTCCAGTGATCGATAGCCAGTTTTGACGAACTGAAGGCAACAAGCATTCCGTTTTCAACCCGCGATGCCGTACTGCAGTTGGCGTTCATAGTCGGCCGCATCAAAGTGTCCGTTGGACTTCGCGATCAGACCGTCGGCACCGAACTGCCACTCCTCGTATCCACTGATTCGCACACGTTGACCCGAACCGCCGGGCCCGGTGTTGGTACCAGTAAATGTCCAGCGGAAGACGGTGCACAAGGACTGAGGAACAACGTCGTCCATGACCACTTCCAAATCTGGAAAGTCGCTCATATATGAGCGAGCTACTTCGGCGATCGCGTCTCGACCGACAGCCGGCGTGCCATCATTAACTGTCAACGAGCCGATTTCCGAATAGAATGCAGCGACACTCGCGTGATCCTGGCTACACCACGCCTTCGCGTAACGATTTCCGAAATCATCCAAAGCCCTCTGATCCAACTGATTCCCTCCGCTCAGCTCACAAATTTCGCACAGAACTGTGGGTAGCTCTCGATAAGAAACCCCTGCGCCTACTTCGTGTAACCTTGCCGCGCTCGAACTCCCGGGTTTTCGTCCGGCTCTTCGAACCGCTTAAGGATTACCTCGTTCAAGTTGCTCCTCAGGCCGTTGAATCTGCTGTTGGTGCCCGTTGTCGATACCGAACAGACATTAGCAGATAGATAGAACACACTGCCAGTAATGGCGATGAATATACTCCAGGCATCAACCTCCCGGCGTTCAGCGACCCCACTATATGCAGCAGCGCGTTCCCGAGCATGAGGATCCCGAATACGTACGCGGGAGCGACCATCCATCTCACGCTGCGGAAGGCAAAAGGCACGAACGACACTAGCAGAATCACGCTGGCAATCAGACCGGCCAACCAAACTTCAAAATTGAAAGTCGGGAGGGGCAAGAAGGGCACGCGCTGGCGGATAACTAGAACGGTAGGATTGTATACCGACAAGAAATCGGTTAGCGCCTCATCTATGATGTGAAGAGTGAGCGCCAGACACAGAGCAAGCCACGCCCATCCGTAGCCGGTGACTCTGCTATGGCCGTAGCGCCCTGTTTGGATGGGAGCATTCAACTATCGAGTTAAGTCCAAGCTGATTTGTTAGGCTCATGCGATTACAAGCCCACAGCACGGCGGATACAATTAACCCTTTTCTAGGACAATGTCCCAACTCATGAGAAGCGAATCAGGCTCTAGCTCCTTAGTGAGTGGTAGGACCTTACCAATCGCGGCATCCTTGCTCGAACCCAGCTCCTTGAAAAGAAAATCCTTCTCATTAAGCGGCTCGTCCGGGAAATACATCTGTGTTACCAGGCGACCCTTTGTTCCTGTCACATCGAAATGGATATGTGGCGGGCGCACGTTAGTTGGATTTACGGGATTGATGGGGTACGCCCCAGGCTTAATCGTCTTAAATCGGTAGCGTCCCTCAGCATCCGTGATTTGGAGAGCGTAGCCCTGAAAATTAGGGTCAAGTGGCGCCGGATTGATGTCGCTCGGGTGATCATAACGCCCATGGGCGTTGGCTTGCCAGATCTCAATTTTGGCGCCCCTCACAGGGTCCCCGTTGCTGTTCAGAACTCTGCCCGTCAGATGGATCAACTTTCCCTGGGCGTGCCCACGCTTGCCCTTGATGACGGTTAGGTCCATGTCATGATCCAGAGGTCGGATGATCGGGAAGAAAGGCCCCATAATCTGTTCAGGTGTAAGTTCGCGCTTTGCACCTTGCGCGAACAACGAGCGGATTGGATGCGCAATGAAGATGCCGCCGAGGGCAGCGCCTGCCGTTCCAAGCATTTCACGACGCGAGAAACCATTTTTGGGGGAATTCATTCGGCTCCTCCGGGGAGTTAATACGATAAGGAGATGAAAAAACGAAGGCAAGCTATTACGTGCTGAGCTGTATGTCAAATATTTAGTGACTTATTGGCTACCCGGTGCAACGAGCGATGGCCATTCTGCAGGCGGTCTGCCGAACCAGACCCAGGCAATATAGTCGACCAGAGGTGGCTTGCCGCCAACTTCGCGAAGTCGAGCGTTGACTTGGCCTCGATGGTAAAGACTATGAAGCGCAACCTGGAGCAGGGTTTCTCCAAGTGTGGTGGAGGCGGGGGCGCGACCGAGCAGTTGTTCTACCATCTTCGCCCAAGCTACAGGCATCGACTGCGACACCTCAGCGTCCGTAAGCTTTGAAAGATAAGCATGTGCGTCAGCGTAGTACGAGCGACCCCATTTCATTAGCGCCTCCGCATCATCGAACGCGGGGTATGGGGTGTCCCGGGGTTCGCCGTGCCACGTACGAAGAAAGGCACGTTGCACGATGTGAAGGTGCTGCAGATAGTTGCGGAGTTTCGTGTCCGTTCTTCCGTGTTCGCAATCAAGCACGGCGGTCCACACGGCGGCATCGGCCCATTCCATATGGCGATAGAGATCGCTAAGAGTCTGGATGTTCATGGTAGAAAAATCATTCCGTGCGGACGGGCGGCCCCTGTTTTACCATGTAGCCAAACTTCCCGATTGAAATCTACTCCCACCGCACCGGTCAATTCGTCCCGGAATGTTTGATCGAACCGCAACTCCCCGGTACGCCGATCAAATTCCAACAGGTACAATCGGCGATCACCGTCCGCCACAAAAGATGGGAGGTCCAAGGTATAGTTCGACACACCAGCCCGGCGTTCAGCCCGATCCAGCACGAGATAATGAGGCTGTCCAACTCGCGTCTGAGTAGCGTCTACCGGGTCCCGATCAAAACGTATTTCGCTAATCAGCTTTGGGTGCAGCGGGTCTCGTACGTCCAGGACGATGATTTTGTTGGCTGAGGTTAGAGGCTGCAGGTAATACCGATCATCGTGGCTAAGTAATGGGTACCCGGGTGCGCTGTCCTTCCCGAAGTCGTAAATCAAATGGAACTTAGGATTGGCAGCAGCAACATCCGTTGAGACATAGAGCGCGCTTCCCACAACCGTATTTATGAAAACTGTCTGGCTGTCGCGAGCGTGAGCGAAGCGAGGTTCGTATGGAGCGACGTTCTCATCGCCTCGCGGGCCTGTCGGGAATTTCATGGTCCGCAAAAGCTTTAGGTCGCTCACGCGCCAGAGCTGTACTGTATAACCATCCGTCATCTTGTTCATGCTGGGCAGCCAGCCATGCCCTGAGTTCGTCGTTACCATGCGATCAACGTCAATTTTGAGCGCAAGACCGTAGGGGCTAATTTCGGCGTCTCCGGCTTGCGGGTCCTGAGCGGAAATTCGACGTAGAAGTGTTCCGCGTTTATCGAATTCCAGCAATCCGCCCGGCGCTGGATCTCCACCGACACTCTTCTGAGACGGCGTCATGCTGTGATGCGGTTCGTTTCCCTTGCTGCCTACCGGCACGGTCGCGATGACGTGACCAAAAGTGGGCGAACCACTCCGAACATCAATAACGGCCAGAAAGTCTTCCTGTTGTCGATCTGCGTCTCCTGCCCAAACCAGCAAGAAGCGATCCTGCTGAGTCCTTTGTTGCCCGCTGGCTACGTCCCCTTGATAGACTCCGAACGACAGTAGAAAAATTAAAAAGAAGCAAATTCTCATTATTCCTCCAAGGCTAGTTTGTCCGAAGAACCCGGTAATAGGACAAGCTGCTCAGGGATTTTCGTCGGCCTCATAGGTCGCTAGTACGCTTCGCCATACATTCCAGTCGACGGCAGCCGGCGAAGCTCTTCAAAACCGGGCTGAATTTTTGCTGAATCGGAAGCCAGGGAAGACCGCCGGAACTTCCACCTGATACGCGCGGTATGCATCTCCAAAATGTTTGAGCAGAAGCTGTTCTTCCTGCCGCATCCTTAGCAGCCCGCCAAGAACCACAAGGGCGAGACCCGCGAAGCCGCCGAGGGTCCCTCGCACCAGAGCGATCCCAATCACTGCCAGCAGCAAACCGGTATAAATTGGATGCCGGCTCAAGGCGTATGGACCGGTTCGAATAAGGGCGTGCTCCGCTTTGATCGCAATGGTACTACTCCAGAACCTTCCGAGATGCCTCCGAGCCCAGCCTGCGAAGCCGATACCTAACGCCACGAACACCTTCTTTCAACGCTCTGAAGTCATCCCGCTCCATTTTGCGGTTGGCCACGTAGACGGCGTGCTCGTTCCTCAATGGATTCAGTCGAGTGACTGGAAGAAATGGTTGCGAGAGAGTAGTGCTAAAAGTAATTACCGCTTCCACGTGCGGCCCATGGCATGCGAAGCAGCGCGATCGCAACGTGACCAGAATGGGCGCGGTCTCGGCGGACTGGTTCCGTTACAGTGATGCGAATCCGTAATCGTTTCCCGCTTCCGGCAGATAGATCGGAGCGTGATCCTAAGACAACTAATCCACCCGATGACGGTTTAAGCAATAATAGCCGCCTGCTGAGTTCGTATTCCGCCACCTCTGTTCTTACGAGCGCACCACGCGAGTCTTTGATGAAGCGTCGAAGCTGGACATCATACGTCAATCTGCTCGGCACGACCCTACCACTGCTGTCTAACAATAAATTCTGAGTCACCAGCGCCCCTGCGTCGAGCTTCGAAGCAGGGTCCGGAGCGTTGGGTAGACTATTAAGAAACCCTAATTTATCGGACTGTATTGAGGCAGGCCTGACGAACACTCGTGTGGCGCGTCGATAGTCTGCAGAGTGATCGTGTTCGCGACTGGGACGCCATTGAATTTCCAACCAGCCGCTGACCTGGTCAAAGAATCGGGGCAAAGGACTACTTTTGGCTGCTGCAGCGTAATTATCCGGGAGTTGCTCAATCTCTTTCGAAGTAAGCGCAAGCTTCTTGGTGAATCGAGCGAGAAGAAGCAGGAGCCGGTCGCTTTGTTCTTGAAATTGTAGCCTCGTCTCACTGGAGTAGCGGTAGAGCAGATCATAGGCGGCCCAGATATCACTCTGCATTAGCGCGCGCTCGAGCGGCGGCCGAGCCCTTTTCTCCTCAAGCGCATCAGTTAGAGCCTGATTGAGTTGAGAGTAGATTGGTTCAGATAAAACCCGCGATACCCCTTCTGACGTAAAGAACGCCGGATAGAGCGGCTCGATACCGCGATCTCCTATTTCAACCCGCTCAAACAAACGTGTGCTGAGCGACAATTCATGGGGAAATTGAGTGTACTCAATTTGCGTAAATGGCGCGCCTTCTTTGAACTCGTTTGAGAGACGAGCTCTAAAAGTGCGAGTGAAAAGGCACGCAAAAATACGATTCCAAACATCATTGGGGTCAACCGCATAGATCGCAGGACGCTCCGTCGTTAACGAGAAGTCAGCTTCGGACTCAGAACTGCTCACAGCACTACGAACTGCGGCAGCGCCGGACCAGATGGAAAACAGCGCTTCCACTTTCTTGGCGGGTTGGCTGGCGGCGAGCAACAGGTAGGATAAAGCAAGCAGCCCAAAGGTTATGATTCTGTTCACCATGGGACTTGGCTTACATTCCTCGGATTCGCCAGGGAAGCCACCTGGGCACGGCTTGACAATACTCTTCATACGACTCGCCAAACTTCCTTCTCAATGTTGGCTCTTCGTAAAAAAGAACGAAGAGATAGAACAAGACGAATACTATGACTGCATATCCAAATAATCTCTGTAATGCGAACAACAGTGCCTCACCGAATAGAATCGATAGAACACCAACATACATCGGGTTCCTCACATAGCGATAGAGTCCGTGGACCACAAGTTCTTTCGGCGGATCAATAGGAGCGGGTGTCCCCCTGCCAGCAAAGGTGAAATCCCAAGCGCACCAAAGGTAAATCGAGGCGCCGAAGAGAATCGGGAACAGCCCAAGGAATCGAACGGGTCCGATATTCAAAGGAGGTGGAGCAGATCGGGAAGACAATAACCAGTAGGGTATTAAAACCGTGACAGTGCCCGGAACGACGAAGGTAAAAATTACTGTCTTCAGCAAAATCACTCTTATACCTGCCCGCCATTAAAACAAGGACACCGTTGGGCGTTTAACATCAGAGCTGGACCGCATCGAATTCAGCAAACATCTGGTGCGCCTCCGCCAACCTATCGAGTGGCGTGTACTCACATACCGCCCCGAAGTCCGCCCACAGTGCTTGAACAGCCGGATTGCTGTGGGCTTGGTTAATTGCATCTGCCGAGCGCCACTCAAAAACTTCTATTATAGTGCCATCACCGGCGCGCATGACGTAAGCAGGCCTGTCTGTTACTAATTGTTCAGAATGAAGAACTTGCAGGTGCTTCGCCACCGCAGCTAAAAGCTGCTGCTCCTTACCGGCTTTTGGCGTATAGGCGACAATTACAAACCTACCCATGGATGACCTCCATTATCATTCTGCATCTGCGAGGTGATATCAATCGAGGCAGAGCTTGTTGGGCAGACCGATTAGAGTTCACCTTCTCGATTGTCGAACGCGCTTTTTAGCTGTGTATTTTTTGTTTTCTTGAGCAAAGTACCATTGATGACCCTCTGGATCCTCAGCGCCATAACGACGGTGCCCGTAGAACGTATCAACGGGTTCCTCCAAAATCTTTGCTCCTGCTTTTCGGGCGCGTTCAAAATGCTTGTCCACATTGTCCACGTTGATGTAGAGGCTCTGGGTCGCTTGTCGCAGTCGTTTCGGGTTTCTGTATTTTGGGGCCGGGGCATCCCATCATGATGAGGTCGTCGCGGAATTTCATCGCCGCGTGAATTAGCTTACCGTCGTTTCCAGACATTGCCCGCCCGTACCTTCTAAAATCAAACGCCTTAGAAAGAAACTTCAGCGCGCCGCCAACGTCTTCGTATAAGAGGTACGGGGTTATAGCCATCTTAGTTGTCTCCTCTTTGTCTTTGGGCCGTGATCTCCCGTCACGTTATCCTTCTCACCGAATTGGCTGCCGATCGCTCCACAGAAGTCAACGAGTCAAAGTGTCGTTACTTCAATCGATGGATGATACATAGTCGCGTGGCAATCCGATACTGCTGTCAATCCTGCAAACAAAGTGCGAAAGTCTGAGAGAGTTTTCATCTTAAGCAGACACGACTGTCAGCCTAAAGCGTTCCAATTTGGGAGGCCGCATAACGCTGCTGTTTACCGGCGGCGAGCGCAACCATTCAAGTAGCTACGTAACCGCCTTTGTTTGAAGCATGCTATCGAGCCGTCAGGCGCCCAATCACCGCTGCGTTCACAGGCTTCCTTAAGCTCGCGGCTTTCCGATAATGATGCTCAGCGGTGAAGGCGTGGGAATGATCTGCTCGAGTTCAAAACCGGCCTGATCGTGCAACTCGCCGAATTCGGCAGCCGTGCGCTCGCGCCCGCCTGCCATCACGAGCATATTCATGTCCATCCACTTACCCATGTCGAACTCGGCCGTTTCGGGGATTACCGACTCCACCAGCAACACTCGCGCATCGGGCTTAGCCGCCTTTCTCACGCTCTCTAGGATGGCGATCGCTTTGTCGTCAGCCCAGTCGTGAACGATCCACCTCAGCAGATAGGCATCGGCTGGCATCGGGATCTCCGCAAAGAAGTCACCGCCGACGCGTTCCATGCGGGTATGTTGCGGCGCTTCCGCGATTACCTGCGGCTGGTCGAAAAGAATCCCTCGGCAGGACGGGTGCGCGTCGAGAATGCTCAATAACTGAGCTCCGATCCCGCCCCCGATGTCTGCGATCACCGGGAATTGGCTCCAGTCGTAGGAGGCGGTTACGGCCGGAGTCATGGAGGCGCTCAAGTCCCGCATCGCTTCGTTGAAGATCGTGCTCTGTTGCGGATCAGTTTGCAGGTACTTCCACACGGGATAACCGCGTAACTGATCAAAGCCTGGGCGCCCGTTTTGCAAAGCCTGCATTAGCCCTCGCCACCCGTCGAAGACCGGAGCATCCGGACAGAGCGCAATCCGAATCCAACCCCATTGCGAGCCTGGTGCGTGTCGGCGCAGGCACTCGCTCGTCGGCGTGTTGGCGAATACTCGTGGCGATAACTGCGTGAAGATCCCCGTGCTTTCCAGCGCTCTTAGCATCCGAAAGAGGCTAGGCGCATGAGTCCTAGTTCGCTCCGCGAGGACATCGACGTGCAGCGGGCCGTCGACCAACAGGTCGGCCAGTTCCAGTTGAGCCGCCGCACCCACCGAACAGCCCTGCCAGTAGTTGTTGACGATCCCCAGGATCTGCTCTTGGGGCGTTGGCGCGCTCATTCGCGTTGCTTGGTCCGGCATAGCTTATACCTCCTAGCTTAGCTAGAGACCATCTTCCTGATAGGATTGTGTTTTACCTCGCGCCGACGGTCGACCGGTTCCTCCGATTCGGTCGGCCCAACGTTGCGCTAATGCAGCCCCTCAATGGGCTGTCCGTGTGTGAACTCCACCAGGTGACCATCCGGGTCGCGTAGCATTGTGAAATACCCTACGCTGCCGCCCGCCTCTGTGGGTGGCTCGACAAGTATCCCCAGCTGTCTCCCTCTTTCGGCAATCTGATCAACCTGCTTTCTCATGTCACATTGGAACCCAAGGTGATCCAGGCGTGAAGTGACTTCTCCCTGCCCGATGACGAGCACGAACGTAGGGTTCTTCCCCGGCGGGGTATCCGGCCCGAGCCAAACTGTCCCCCCTCCTTCCCGACGGCGATCCCTCAGCACTGAGAGACCACAGAAGGAGGTGTAAAAGCTAATCGAGCGCTCGATGTTGCTTACTGTTATGGTGACATGGGTCCAGCGAGTCGCCATTATGATCTCTCCGCTATCGCATTCACTTTACGCCAACCGATCTGTCTATTAATTGGCGGTAGCGCCTAACCTGCTGTTCACCGCCGGCGACCGAACACCACACAAGCTGCGAGGTAACAGGATTCTTTGAGAAGGATGCTATCGCGCCGTCAGCTGCAAGGCGTTAGGCGGCGTTCTCCGAGAGAAATCATCCACGTCATAAGCTGTCTGGTAGCTACTGCTTGTTGCCCCCTCTTTTGGCTAATGCCTTCCGGATGGCATCTGCGGTTATATCCGCCCTGTATTCTACTAACTTCTTCCCTTTCTCGATTGTCTTGGCTGGCGGGTTCATGTCGAAACCATTCACGCTATACTTTCCCGCGGCGATTCTTTGCTCGGTGCGAATCAGCTTGGGATCGACCGTCGCCATTATCGCCTCATAGTGGTAGTCGCTATGGATGCCCGCACGACTGGCCGACTTGACATCCGGCATTTGGCGCACACCTATCGTCTTTAGATAGTCAAAACTCCAGATGTCGTGTTCGTAATACTCCGGGATGTAGTGAACGACGGTCTTTGTCCCGCCCCACTTCTTATTCAGAGACTCGGCGACTTCTTTCATGCCCTGCTGGTTGCCGCCGCTGTCACCGATCAGGATGATGTCTTTGAAGCCGTGTTGTCTAAGACTACTGCAAATGTCGGTGAGCAGCAGTCTAAAGGTTTCTTCTCTGAGGCTAATGGTGCCGGGGTAGTTCATGTGGTCTGTAGGTGGTTCAATATTCCCCTCGGGTACAAATTTAACGATAGGAGCCACGAGCGCATTGCCGAGTTTCCTCGCGATGGCCTCGGTGGTTGCTTGAAGAACATAGTTGTGTTTACCGGTAGCGACGTAGGGGCCATTTTGCTCAATACCGCCGGTTCCCACGATAGCAGTTGTTTTCCCGGCCTTAATTGCGTCTCTTACCTCCATCCAGGTGAGTTCTTCAATGAAAACGCTGTCCACAGCGGTAATAGGTCTTGGAGCATCTATCTCCTGGGCCATACCCCAGCGGACAACTGCTATAGAGAGCAGCACGAGCAACGTAAGTGTCAGCCGCTTCCTTGTATTCATCCAAGTTTCTCCTATTCCGGTATTAATTCATCTGCTTTTGAGCCGCCCGTTGTTTGCCCTTAGCCTCACCTTGCGTCCCCTTTGCCACCAAGTAGTGAAGCCGCACGACCCCGTCTGAAAAATGCTTGCAGTAGCGGAGACTCAGCTGAATTTCTCGCCGCCTTGGCCCCAAGAGTGAAATGCCCTCCCCAATGAGCGTTGGCATTACATGAATGATGAACTCGTCGATCTGGTCTTGGTCGACGAATGCCCCGATCAGTGCAGCACCGCCCATCATCCAGATGTTCTTGCCCCGCTGAGCCCGGAGATGTTTCGCGAACGCCGCTGGCTCTTCACTGACGAACTCCACTCCAGGTGCCCTGACCAGGCCAGTCACATTTCGGGAAAAGACGTAGTGTTTGGGCTGTGCCTCGAATCGGGCTGGGTGCTGAAGGCCGAACTCATATGTCTTTCGCCCAAGCACGATCGAATCGATAGATCGGCGGAATGCCCCCATCCCGTAGTCACCAGCCGTCTGTGGACGATTCAGCCAATCAACGCTGCCGTCGGGGCGAGCAATGAAGCCGTCAGCACTTGTGGCGATGTACACAGCAATCTTTCGCATGTTTACTCTATAGGCGGTCTAACGTTGCGCTTCAGCTGCGGCGCGCGAGCAGCATTCAAGCAGGAGGGAAGAGATTACTTGAGAAGCACGCTATCGCGCCGTCAGCTGCAAGCGTTTGTTTCCTTAATTTGTTAGCCAGCGGATTGGCGAAACA
Source organism: Pyrinomonadaceae bacterium (assembly GCA_035283325.1). Lineage (GTDB taxonomy): Bacteria > Acidobacteriota > Blastocatellia > Pyrinomonadales > Pyrinomonadaceae > PSRF01. Next base: position 30,542 of record DATEUF010000068.1, read on the forward strand.
TGTATTCACAGCCAAGAGCCTGGCAGAATTTATTCAATGCTGCCTCATCAATTGCTTTTGTCACATAGATCGGATCGGATGGCAAATCATGCCACGAGAGGATTATCCTTTTACCATCATACACACGCAGGTTACTGCATACTTCAGGCTCAGCGTGGACTTCGGTTAGATCTGCAAGGCCACGTAGATTTCTTGACGTAATTGGCATGAAAAACACTTTCTCTCGCATCTTCAGAAACCCTTCGTCAGTTTCGTTCTTGATAGCGCTAGGTCGCGCCTCCAGGTAGCCTTCGACATCGGTGGCATTCGCTCCCTCAAGGCACAACACTGATCCTGCAGGCGCGAAGGAAAGGAGTTCGCTGATGAACCTCGTCAAATCAGGAGGAGACATTTCCCAACACGGAGGATCGATCCATGGCTGAAGTTCTCTATCCGCGGGCATTGGATTAAGTTAACCGTAAACCGGAGCCGCCGAACCATGTAATTAGGTTACGTAAAACTCGTGTTGCAACACGAGAGATACCACATATAATACCGACTTAGTTAGCGAATTCTCTAGATATTCCTCAACATCTTGAATGCTACATTAGCTCCGGCCTGGCGTTATCAAAATCTGGAGTCTAAAGTCTAGAGTCTGGAGTCTAGAGCCTGGCAATACGTTTTCTCAAAGCTCCAGTCTCAGACTCCAGAACCTAAGCTGCACTCTAGACTCCAGACTCCTTACTCATAGCTGAGCGCCTCTACCGCGTCCAACGCGAGACTGCCAGTAGCCAGGATGCCGGCCATGATGCGCGATCGCGATCACCAGAATCGCATCCGCTTCCACAGAATAAATAATGCTGAAAGGAAAACGGCGCAACAGCATTCTTCGCAGACCTGATGCCACGTGCTCCAAAGACTTGGGATACTCACGTAGCCTATCGATAACCTGCTGAACATCAGCAAGGAAATCCTTCCCTAGTCCAGAGGTCGCGGCCTCGTAGAAGAGGGACGCCTCGCTCATTTCTTCTTCGGCAGGGGAGAGGAACCGATAGCCAATCATTTGAGGCGGTCGCGCGCTCTCGACATGACCTCATCGCCTGGAAGGGATTCGAGATCCCCTTCGAGGTAGGCTTGATAGCGACGCTGAGATTCAGCAATCCACAATTGCTCAACCTCACTATCTGCGGCAGGATCAAGTTCCTCGATTAGAATGCGTGCCAGCATGGCCTTCTCTTGCGGAGTAAGCATCTTGGCCTGTTTTTGCAACTCGTCAAAGAGTGCGCTCATACTCTGACATTATAGCCAGCAACGAGGTTGACCGCTAACTTTGAAGTAGACGTCGTAAAGTGCGCTGGCGTATTGCGTATTTTACGACTTATGATTACGACCAAGGCAGCACAAACGCCCTCTCCGCGGGAGGTTCCTAAGTCAACTCGCTGCTTAGGCGTCCTAGAAAGGCATTCCACCATGCCAAAGCTCCTCGACCAGGTTCGTGACTCGATGAGGGTCCGACACTACAGCCGCCGAACCGAAGATGCCTATATCCGCTGGATCAAGGAATTTATTGTTTTCCACGGTAAACGCCATCCTTCGGAACTGGGTGAGCAGGAGGTCACCGAGTTCCTCTCGCATCTAGCAGTTAAAAGAAAAGTTTCGGCATCGACTCAAACTCAAGCCCTAAGCGCCCTTCTTTTTCTGTACCCCGTTACCCTGAAACACCCACTGGAGTGGCTGAATGATATAGAGCGCGCAAAAAGGCCGGCAAGGTTGCCAACTGTCTTCACCCGAGAGGAAGTTCGGGCCATTCTCGCCCACCTCGATGGTTCAGTCTGGCTGATGGCAAGCCTTCTTTATGGCTCGGGACTGAGACTGTTGGAATGCCTTAGACTTCGAGTCAAAGATATCGACTTCAGCTATGGCCAGATTACCGTACGCGCGGCAAGGGAGCCAGGGATCGCATTACCATGTTGCCGGAATCGGTTAAGGGCCCAATGCAAAGATATCTGGCTAGAGTTAAAGCGCTTCACGAACATGATTTGAAGGAAGGGTTTGGGGAAGTTCATCTGCCTTACAGCTTGGCAAAAAAGTACCGAAATGCCGGGCGTGAATGGGGTTGGCAGTACGTTTTTCCTTCGCAAAAGCGATCAGTCGATCCGCAAACTGGTGTGGTCCGGAGACACCACGCGGATGAACGCGTGTTGCAAAGAGCAGTTAAACAGGCGCTTCGAGCTGCTGGAATCACAAAACCCGGAAGCTGCCACACGTTTCGCCATAGCTTCGCAACCCATCTGCTTGAATCAAACTACGATATTCGTACGGTCCAGGAGTTGTTGGGTCACAAGGACGTTCGAACCACGATCTATACCCATGTCCTGAATCGTGGCGGGCGGGGTGTGAAGAGTCCGCTAGATCAAAATTAGAAGTATAGATCCCACAAAGAAAGTCGAACCCTGAAGAGGTTCGAAGGAAGCGCGAACACCTCCAGCCTTCGCCTCCAACATCTAATTGACATCTCTACCCCAGGGCGCTGCTCTGGGCTGCAATTTGCCAACACCTTCGGTGTAAGAGTTCGGCGAACCACGCACGCGACAGACGGATCGAAAGTCGGGAGTCTAGAGTCTGGAGTCTTGAGTCTGAAGTCCAGCAACGCACTTCCTTCGGACCCCAGACTGTAGACTCCAGACTCTAGACTCTCTAGACTGTTTACTCGTAGCTAAGCGCCTCTACTGCGTCCTGGCGGGCGGCGCGAAGAGCCGGATAGAGCGCGCCAATGCTGCCACCCAACAACCCCACGAGAAGAGAGATGACGATCCAACGAGGCTCGAGTTCTATCGTCAAACTCGTTACTCGCACCACCGCAAAACGCGCAGCCAATGTCAATAGCACACCCACTACAACCCCCAGGAAGCTTACCAGGATGGCTTCCTGCTCAATTACCCAGGCAATCGCCAATTTTGACATACCCAGGGATTTGAGAATTCCAATCTGTCGCGTGCGCTCGGTCACCGTCGTATACATCGCCAGCAGAATAACCAGCATGCTGATTGACGCCGCCACACCAACTACAACCTTGATGAAGACATTCAACGCCGGTACTCCCGACGCATACAGCTCCGGCAAATCCCTCGTGAAGACAATCTGATCATCGGGGAAACGTTCTCTAATCCGCGCTGCAACCTCGTCTGGATTGGCCGGATCTGTACACGCAACCAGAATTGCTGACGCGCGGCCATCGGCGCCTTCCTGGTCCTGCATTGTAGCCAAAGGTATCTTGATGCGACCTCCACCCACAGGTTCATATATGCCAACAATCTTGAAAGGCCGTTCGAAAAGTTTGACTGTTGAACCAATCGTAGCCTGCCGCTGTTGCTGCCACACGGGATCGACGATGGCTTCATCACCCCCCATCAGTTTTCTGCCCTCGCGAATCGTAATACCCGCCAACTTTGCGTAATCCTCAAATTCGATGCCATCGATCAGTCGAGTGCCAAATCCGCGATCGCTGCTGTCCAAGACCTGACCAAGCGGCGTGGCTGCGCGAACTCCTTCGATACCGGCCAACTCCGCCGCGCGCGAGGTGGGTAGAACAAACGGTGACGAGCCTCCAAAACCCATGGAGCCCGACGCGCGCACCATGATTTGCGCGCCAATGTTTGACTCGCGCCGCCCTCGTTCACGCAGAACACCGTGAGCCAGACCAACGGTAAAGATAATCAAGAGGACCCCTATCGCTGTGCCTAAAATACTTACGGCAGTGCGCGCGGGGCGATGAGACACGTTGGAAAGTACTAGATTGTCCATGATTTTTTGCAGGCGAGAGTTCCGCTCAAGAATTCTGCTCCAGGCCTGAGGCACTGTTCGCCAGGTCAGTACCAGTAGCCCAATGGAGGTCCAGAACACAATGGCCGCTTTTCTTACCAAAGCAAGCGCCACGCCGGCAGCGGCCGCAAAGCCCAGCGTTTGCAGAATCACCTCCGTGCCCCCCTCATAAACCCCTATGGTTCCCGGCACGAAGGCGAAGGTGAAGTTAATTACCTTGGTTAGCGACTCGATAATGTAGGCCTGGGCCACGCCGGGAGAGAAGCCCAGAAAGCGCAACGTTATGAATACTTCCACTACACTCGATGCATGGGCCAGAAGATCACATCCAATCATCCCGAAAAATACTCCCGGATGATGCTTGTAAAAATCGTAAACCTTGGTTTCGATGTGGTGTATGTGATGGCGGCGTTTAAGAATCACCTTTGGACTCAAGCGCAGCTCGGCAAGTCGATCGAGAACCCAGCTTACCAGCATGATCCGGCGCTTCGCCGCGAGTGCGGCGGCAGCAATTCCCAGGGCCGCAATCGCAGCGATCGCTATTAATAGATAATAGACGGGTGGTGGCAACGGATAGCTGAGCAGCATCACGCAGGCACCGCTCATGATGAAGAACACTACTGAGAAGTTATAGAGCAGGTTATCGACGACCAGTGCCGGGACACCATAAGTCAACGGAATCTTGCGGCGCAGTAGCGCGACTTTGGTAGCCTCGCCGAGTAACGGACCAGTAAAGGTCAAGAAACTGATCGCCTCGCCACCAAGACGGGCAGCAAAGGCTTGCCGGAAGTTGATGCGCCTGTGTTCGGCAGGTACTGCGGCGCGCATGGCGATGGTGCGAAAAAAATGGCGGTTGCCGGCGAGGGCCAACACAATGAAGAAGCCAAAGCCGACCCGCAGCAGGGCGTCGAAGATCGGCTGGATGCCAACGCGGTTTATTACGTAAACGAGCAGGGAGAGACCGAGCAGGAAAGCGAGAGCTTGAACCCAGATAAAAGAACGGCGCGAACGATTTGGGGCGGAAGCGTCTGACTCATCGATGAGCTCAGTTATCTCATCGTCCTGCCAGCCGCTGGACAACTGTTCTTCCGAGATGGTCAAGGAGTCGGGCCTGCTCCCGTCACCGCAATTTTTGGGCTCTCATGCTTTCGAGGCAAAATCTCTGAGATGAGCCGCCCCGGAAACGCACGAAAACCCCGCTCCCATAAGATCTGAGTGGGACTGCTATCATCGCGTAAAAGTCCGCTTAACGCCAGCACTGTAGGTACGAAGCTCAAACTGTCGTAAGGTTCTTCAATAGCCATAGCGCGAGGAAATATTTGTCTTGTTCCCGAGAGAAAGATCCTACGTCGTGAGCGTCTTCGAGGGTTACGGCGCATCTTTACTCAACATCCTTTGTTGGAGTGAATCCAAGCTGCTAGTTTGCCGCTGGCTGCAAGCTAACAGCCTGCATTATCGTTACTGCTGCTGCGATTGTGCGGCGGTGAGAATTTCGCAAAGTCGAAATAATCAGGACCTCGCACATAAGCAATGACCTGCCTGAGCAAGGCCCGTGCCGCCGGTACCCCCCATCGATAATAGCGTTCAATTGCCAGGCCTTAGGACCATTGTTGTCCGACCAGAAAGGCACCGTTTCGATGCCGTAATGCCGCCTAGGATGCGGCCGGACTGCAGGTAGTTTGCCCGGGCGAAATAAAGTGGCCGGTCCAGGGCCCAAGCTGCAGTGAAATAATTTAGTGGCTTGGAAAGAGGGAACTAAAGCAGAATTTCCGAGGCGGACGGAGCTTACTTTGTGGTGGCAGCATGAGACGCTTGCTGTGAGGTTTCAGTTTCTTTTCCTTCCTTAGCCGCAGGCGATTCCCAGCCAGTACGCTCGAGGAGGGTGATGCCGTACTTGATTGGAACAGCAAAGTTGGAAGCCTGGTTCTCAGTAAAAACAGCGAAGTTCACCCCGATAACTCGACCCGATGGACCAAATAACGGGGCACCGGATCCCCCTTCAGCCGTCCGCGCATCGTACGCAATACGGCGAACGTCGAGATCAGTAATGCTACCTTGGGTTGTGAGGGGTTGGATGCGCCGGGTTTCGGCAAGAAATCCGAGCAACGCATCCAGAGATCCGTACCGCTGTTGGATGCCGCGCGACTCCGCATCATCCAGAAGCGCCAGTAAACGATCGGGACCGGAGGGATAGCCCATCATGACCACTGTCTTACCCACAGCTACTGCATCAGGCTCGGTCTCCAGTGGCAGGAGCGGAATATCACCCGGAATGTCAGGAATATCTAGGAGACAAACGGCCAGATCATCGCGGGCCGCTGCCACCTTGAACTTCAAGGGAATTGGTTGCAGGCGGTCGGGGAAGTAGGCGGTAAGCTTCTTCAATCGTGGCTGACCACTCACACTGCTGCTCAAACTCTGCGCGCGATCGTCGGCAAGCCAGGGTTGTGCGATGTGGCGGTTGGTTACCACAAACCCGTCACCCACATAAAAGCCTGTGCCCACGAATTCGTATTCCGCAATAGCCGCACGCCCTTCTGGCGTGAGCATTTGAGGTTCACCACTCTGAACATTACCGCCGCCCTCATTCATAGATGTTTCAGGATATCGGAGCGGCCGGCCCGTACCTGATTCCACAAAATAGAATGAGCCCGCAATCAGACAGACGCCGCTGCCGTACTCGCTGCGAAGCTTGACGGCCAGCGATAGACTATCGCGAATCTCTTTGTTCGAGCGACTGAGGTCGTTGAGTGTGGCATTGATCTTGTCAGCCTGCGCTTTCGCCAGTGCCGTTTGCGCATTTTGCTCGTCAATCAAGCGGCGCGTGCGCTGCATCTCCTTGTACATCGCGAAGCCTATATAAAGAATGCCTCCCACCAGAGCAAGTGCAATAGCCAGAGTTACTATCTTTGTACTGGGATTGATCTCCTTTACTAGCTCACGCGTAAATTCGCGCAGGAAAACCTTGGCGTCATCGCGCCGCGTGGTCGCGGCCGATTCAATTGCGGCATGTTCAATAAACGGCGCGACATGAGTTTCGTGAGACGGAGAAATCACTGCGGGCAGTGAGCGAATAGGAAAGAACTGCAGCGCCAGGGGCGAGTTTGGAATGCGAACCTCGTCACCATCTTGAATCTCGGCGTCGCTTTCCAGTGGCTTCCCATTGTGAGTCAATTCCAGTGATGAGTCGAACGCCCTTACCCGGTAAAAACCGTTGGTTCGCAGGAGCTCAAGAACTACTCCATCCGTTTTCGATCGCTTGGGTAGGTCTGACATGCGCAGACGTAGGTCGCAATCCTCGCAATTGCCAATGCGTATGTGCTCGTCAGTGAGTACCTGGGTGTGCTTGTCTGCGCCCGAAGAGATGTGGATTACGAGGCCGGTTGCCATAGTTGGGAAGAGCGCCTACTCCTTACAGTAATGGGCGCCCGCATCAGACCGCTCAAATGCTGGTTTGCGGTCATCTGAGCGGTCGCCCTTAGTAGGCTCTATTCTACAATGTATTTTGAAGGCGGGCAAAAGAGAGGAGGGAGTTGCGGATTGCGGAAGGCGGATTGGGGAAAGTGGATTCGGGATTGCGGATTGGGGATTGCGGATTGCGGATTTGGAGTTTGGGATCGCGAATCTC